>NZ_JBYSWV010000049.1:0-32330 GCF_058781555.1 Brevibacillus sp. FW306-2-1A-C05A | reverse complement strand
TTTATGCCTGAGAACACTTGAACGCTGAAAGTTATGATGATTTTGAATGGTATGAAAAGATTAATGCAACGCTAGTGGCATAGGGTATATTTAGAAAATTTTAAACTTTTTGTTCATATTGTTCATGCCCGCTCTTGCAAAAAACGGTACTTTCTCTCCGGCCTGCCGACACTGCCGTAGATCAGGTCGGCTCGCGCCTTTTTTTCCTGCACCAGATGCTCCAGGTAGCGCCGAGCCGTCGTCCGGCTGGTACCGATCTCGCGGCCGATCTCCTCTGCCGAGACACCTTTGTCGCCTGTCTGCCTGATCGCCTCGATCACTTTTTCCAGTGTCAACTGGTCAATGCCTTTTGGCACGGCTGACTCGCGCATTTTCGCCTGGATCGGCCGCCTGGTCAGCATCTGGTCGATGACATCCTGATCGACCTCTGTCGCCTCTCGCGTCCGTGCCAGATGGGCGCGATAGCTCTCCAGCCGCTCGCGAAAGCGCTCGAACACAAGCGGCTTGACGATGTAGTCAAAAACGCCGCCGCGCAGCGCTTCCTGGACCATCTCCATCTCCTTGGCTGCCGTAATCATGATGATGTCCACCTCGCGATAATGCTGGCGGATGTACCAGACCAGCTCTGTGCCGAGCATATCGGGCAAGTACACGTCCAGCAAAACCAGATCGGGACGTATGGCGGCGAACAGCTCTTTGGCGTCGCTGCCGTTGGTGGCGGTGGCAATCACTTCGAATCCCTCGATCTTGCTCACGAATCTTCGGTTAATGTCAATAATCCGCAAATCGTCCTCGACGATCAGCACTTCAAGCTTCTTCACTGCCAGTCCTCCCTTCTCGCGGCAAGGAAACGGTGAACAGCGCGCCGCCATAGTCGCTTTTTCCGACGACGATGTAGCCGCCCATCTCTTCGATGATTCCGCGCACTTTTGCCAAGCCAAGCCCCCGCTCCTCGCCCGCTTTCGTCGAAAACCCGTCTTCAAAAATGGTCTCGCGCCATGCGTCAGGCACTCCCGGCCCGGAGTCGGCTATCTCAAACAGCAGTTCTTCTTCCGTGTCGGCCAAGTAAATGTCGACGCGCTTTTGCGAGACGGCTGCATCGTTGACCGCTTCCAGCGCGTTTTGCAGCAGATTGCCGAGCAGCACGATCACCTGCTGGCGGTTGATATGCGCGGGAAGCGCTTCGAGATGGCTGTCCTGGTCGATCACAAACTGGACTTTCAACTCTTTCGCCCGGTTGTGCATGCCGAGCAAAAGAGCGCCAATCATCGGGTCCGGAATCCGTCTGGCGACAAACAGGATCAGCTCTTCCTGCGCCGATGTCTCGCTCGTAATCAGCTCGATCGCCTCCTGCACCGAGCCGAGCTGCAACAGCCCGGAGATCGTGTACAGCAAGTTGTGGAACTCGTGCGTCTGGGCGCGCAGCACATCCGCATAGCGCCGGACCTGGGACAGCTCCGAGGCGAGCTTGTCGATCTCCGATTTCGGGCGAAAGCTGCTGACGACACCAACGACCTTGTCCCCGAGCTTGATCGGCAGGCGGTTGACGATGATTTCTTTGCCGCTCGTGATCGTCTCGCGGTCGAGCTGTTGTTCCCCCGTCTTCAGCACCTCCGGCATGCGGCTATCCGGCAGCACGTCCAAAATGTGCTTGCGGTGAATGTCTTCCTCCGGCAATTCGAGAATGCGGATCGCTGCCTTGTTCATCATCGTGATCTCGCTGTTTCTGTCAATCGCCACGATCCCCTCCCGGACGGATTCGAGCACGGCGTTGCGCTCCACGTACAGAGCGGCGATCTCTTCCGGCTCCAGTCCGAGCGTCAGCCTTTTTAAATAGCGGCTCAGCCCGATGGCAAAGGCGATCCCGCAGACGAGCGCGATCAGCGTAATGAGCAGAACTTTTTTCTGGTAATCGCCAATGGCTTCTTCGATATCCTCCAGCAAAAAGCCGACCGACACGATGCCGACCACCGCGCCATTGTCGTCGCGAATCGGCACCTTGCCGCGCAAGGAAGGGCCCATGCTCCCGATCGCTTTGGAAATGTACGACTGTCCGTGGGTCAGCCCCGGCTCGTTGTCGCCGCCGACCATCGACTTGCCGATGCGGTCAGGCAGCGGATGCGCGTAGCGAATGCCTTCCCGGTTGCCCACGACGACAAATTCCGCTCCGGTTTGCAGCCGGACGTTTTCCGCGATCGGCTGGATCAGCGCAGACGGCGAGCTGCTTTGAAAAGCCCGGCGCAGTTCGGGGTCGTGGGCGACGATTTTGGCTACGCTCAGCGCCTTTTTCCCGATCTGTTCCTCGATCGACGAGGCTACGATGGAAGAGAAGACGGCGCCAACTGACGAAATAATCAAAATAATGCCGACCGTAATGAGCAAAATCATTCTCGTTTGCAGAGACATCACTTTTCGGGCAGTAGTCACAAATCGCTCACCTCTTGGTTCATCTTACCATCCCGGGCCGATAAAAAGGTAGCTTCATCGCCTATGTTCGTGTACAGTTAAAAGGGAATTACGGGGATGTGGAGGTATCTACAGATGCACGCGAACCTTCGTTCGTTCATAGAACAATTGCGCCGCGCCGGACAAGTCGTGGAGATCGACGCACCAGTCGATCCCCATCTGGAGCTGGCCGAGATTCATCGCAGAGTCATTGAAGAGGGCGGACCTGTTCTGCTTTTCACCAATGTCAAAGGAAAATCGTTTCCCGTGGTCACGAACTTGTTCGGGACCGTAGAGCGGGTCGACATGGCGTTTGGGCCAAAACCCGAGGCTGTCGTCCGCAACCTGGTGCACGGGATGGACAAGCTGTTGCCGCCAAAGCTCTCCGGCTTGTGGGAGCTGCGCGAGCCGCTGTTGGAAGTCATGCGCACGGGCACCAAAACCGTATCTGCCTCCCAAGCGCCTGTGACCCAAATCGCAACAACCGATGTTGACATGACCAAGCTGCCTGCCTTGACAAGCTGGCACCTGGATGGCGGTCCGTTCGTCACCTTGCCGCTGGTTTATACAGAGCACCCTGATACAAAAGAGCACAACCTGGGCATGTACCGCATCCAGATTTACGACAAAAACACGACGGGCATGCACTGGCAAATCCAAAAAGGCGGCGGGTTCCACTACCACGAAGCCGAAAAACGGAACCAGTCGCTGCCTGTTACCCTTACGATCGGCGGCCCTCCTGCCCTGATCGTCTCCGCAATCGCGCCCCTGCCGGAAATGGTGCCGGAGCTGGTCTTCGCCTCGCTCTTGATGGGCGACAAGCTGAAAATGGCGGAGGTGCCGAACCATCCGCACCGGATCGTCGCGGAAGCCGAGTTTGTGTTCGCGGGAGAAGTTCCTCCGCACATCAGACGCCCTGAGGGGCCTTTTGGCGACCACTTCGGCTATTACTCCTGGGAGCATGACTTCCCGGTGTTCAACGTGAAGCAGATGTGGCACCGCAAAGACGCGATCTATCCGGCCACCGTCGTCGGGAAGCCGCGCCAGGAAGACTATTACATCGGGGATTATTTGCAACGGCTGCTGTCGCCTCTCTTCCCTGTCGTCATGCCGGGTGTCAAAGCGCTCTGGACATACGGGGAAACAGGCTTCCACGCGCTCGCCGGCGCGATTGTGCGCGAAAGCTACTATAAGGAAGCGATGGCGCACGCCTTCCGCATCATGGGAGAAGGCCAGCTCACGTTGACGAAGTTTTTGATGGTGACCGATGTGCCGTGTGACCTGAGCAATTTCAAGCATTTCCTCGAAATCGTCCTGGCTCGCTTCCAGCCGGAGCGCGACCTGCTCATCGTCAACGATACGTCGAACGATACGCTCGACTACACCGGACGGAAGCTGAACCACGGCTCCAAAGGAATCATGCTCGGCATCGGCGACCCCGTCCGCGAGCTGCCACGCGAGTACAAAGGACAAGGCATTCCGAGCATAACCGATATTCGCGCGTTTTGCCCCGGATGTCTGGTCATTTCCGGGCCGAGCTTCAGCGAAAGGCCGGAGCTGGGCGAAGAGTTGCTGTCCTATCTCAACGAAAATCTGGCAGACTGGCCGATGATCTGCATTGTGGACGATGCGGCGATCGCCGAGAAGCAAAGCAGCTTCCTCTGGACCGTGTTCACTCGTTTCGACCCGGCTCACGATCTGTACGCCAAGTCGACGATTGTCCGCAACAAAATCCGCTACGAAGGGCCGCTGGTCGTCGATGCGCGGATGAAGCCTTTCTACCCGGATGAAGTAGAGACGCTGCCGGAAATATCGGCATTGGTCGACAAACGCTGGAACGAATATTTCCCAAAAGCATAGCATTGCCACCTGCCGTACGTCTGGAACGAATCGTTCCAGACGTTTTTTTTGCCCGGGAAAAAGCTGTACTTAGGGCTTCTTTCCCCCAATATAATGTTACAACTTGTATTCGAGACAACCTGGGGGCGGTTGTCCGAATGCCAGCGATTTTGTCAAAAAAAGGAGGGAAAGAAAATGAAGACGCAGGAAGATGCAAATGGAATTGTCACCCTGACAAAAGCAGGGGAAGACCTTATCAAAGACAGCTCGCTCTACAATGAAGGGCTGCGGCCGACGACGAAAGCTGAGCATTCGTGGACCGCGTACAACTTTGCCAGCCTCTGGATCGGGATGTCGATCTGTCTTCCCACGTACGCGATGGCAGCCGGGCTGATCTCGTTGGGCATGAACTGGTGGCAGGCGATCTTGACCATTATTCTCGGAAACTGTATTGTCCTTATCCCTATCCTTCTCAACTCCCATGCCGGGACGAAATTCGGCATCCCCTACCCTGTGTTCGCCCGGCTCTGGTTCGGCTCCAAGGGCGCTCACATTCCAGCGGTCGCTCGCGGGCTGATCGGAGCTGGCTGGTTTGGCATCAACTGTTGGTTCGGCGGAGCCGCCATTGATACGCTGCTCATGTCGATGACAGACTGGGCCAGTGTCCCCGGCCATCTGTGGATTTCCTTTTTCGGCTTTTGGCTCCTGAACGTATGGGTCGCCTATCGCGGTCCGGAAGCGATCAAAAAGATGGAAGCCTGGGCAGCGCCGATCCTGATTATCATGAGCCTGGCCTTGCTCGTCTGGGCGCTGACCAAAGCAGGCGGATGGGGGCCGATGCTCTCCGCTCCATCCACATTCACCTCTGCCGGCGAGTTTTTGAAGGTCTTTTTCCCGGCACTGACAGGCGCGATCGCCTTCTGGGCAACCATGGCGCTCAATATTCCGGACTTCTGTCGCTACGCGAAAAGCCAAAAAGCGCAAATCGTCGGCCAATCCTCGTCCTTGCCGACGACCATGGGCTTCTTCTCCTTCATCGGGGTAGCCGTCGCCTCCGCTACCGTCGTCATTTACGGAGAAGCGCTGTGGGACCCTGCCGCCGTACTGGCGAAGTTTTCGCCGCTCGCCATCTTCCTCGGCACGATCGGCATCATTCTCGCCACCTTGACCACCAATGTGGCCGCCAACATCGTCGCCCCCGCCCGCGCCGTGGAAAACCTCGCGCCACGCCGTCTCTCCTACGAGGCCGGAGCGATCATCGCCGGTGTCGTCTCCCTGCTCATGCAGCCGTGGCATATTTTGGAAAATTTCGGCAATTACATCTTCCTCTGGCTCGGTACGTATGGCGCGTTGCTTGGCCCGATTGACGGAATTGCGATTGCTGACTACTGGCTCGTGCGCAAAAGACGCATCCATCTGACGGAGCTGTACAAACCGAACGGCATGTACGCCTACAAGACAGGCTTTAACATGCGAGCGATCTGGGCCATGCTGATCGGGATTGCGATTCCGTTTGTCAGCAAGTACATCCCCGGCTTCCATATCATTTGGGACAACGCCTGGACGGTCGGGCTCTTGATTTCGCTTGCGATCTACACGTGGATGATGAAAAACGACGCCTCGATCATGAGCCAAAAAGAGTACGACCAGATCACGACACAAGCGCAGGAGTCGCGCGCTTCCTGAATCGGAATCCGCATCACGGCAAAAAAAGACTGACAACCATAACGGGTTGCCAGTCTTTTGCTTGTTGCCGCAAAAACACACTACCATTTGAATTGGCTGATCGATTCCTGCAATTCGTGGGACAGCTCGTTCAAATTGTTGCTGGAGCGGGCAATTTCCTGCATCGCAGCGAGCTGCTCCTCTGCTCCGGCCGAGACGGACTGCGTATGTACGGCCGCTTCCTCCGACAGCCTGTTCATCTCGTCCATGGCGGAAGCAACCTGCTGCACGCTCGCCGACATTTGCTCGGTCGCTGCGGATACTTCCTGGATTTGGCCTGCCACGTCCTTGGAGGAAACGACGATGCGCTCGAACGTTTTTCCCGCCTCCTGAACGGCGGCAGCCCCTTTTTTCGCCTCTTCGGTCCCGGCCAGCATGACGGAGACGACCTGGGTTGTCTCGTGCTGGATTTCTCCGATCAGGCGGGCGATTTCCCGCGCCGATTCCTCGGATTGCTCCGCCAGCTTGCGAACCTCATCCGCCACCACGGCAAAGCCCCGGCCCTGCTCTCCGGCCCGCGCTGCCTCAATCGCCGCATTCAGCGCCAACAAATTGGTCTGGGAGGCGATGCCTGTGATTACATCGACAATTTTCCCGATCGCTTCCGAGCGGACGCCGAGCTGCTGAACGAGGTCTGCCGCGTGGTTCACGCCTTGGGAGAGAGAATCAATTTGGAAGACCGCTTGCTGAATCTGGATATTCCCTTGCTGCGCATCATCCGCTGCCACTACCGATGCTTCGGAAACGGCGCTGGACGTGTCGGCAATCCGTTGAATGGCAACAGACATTTCCTCCATGACGCGCACGCTTTCCTGTGTGCGCTGGGTCTGCACTTCGGCCGTCGTCGCAATCTGCTCGACGCTTCCCATCGCCTGCTCTGTGGCCCGCACGGATTGCTGGGCGCTTGCCGACAGTTCCTCGGAGGAAGCTGCGACTTGCTCTCCTGCGACTTTTACTTGCTCGATCAAGGAACGGAAGTTGGCGACCAGCTCGTTGAAGGCAATCCCGAGCTTGCCGACCTCGTCTTTTGCTACGTAAGTCACCGGAGCAACCGCCAAGTTCCCCTGAGCCAAATCTTCCATGCGGCTTGCGACGACGCGCAGCGGATCGGCAATCATCCGGGAGATCAAAAATCCGAGTCCGCCCGCCAGGACGATCGAAGCTCCCCCGACGATCAGCAAAAGCAGCACCGCTTTTTTCGAATCGTCCCAGTTTTGCTGCTGCATCCGATCCGCCTGGGAAGACTTGTAGTTCGCCCATTCCAGTTGTTCCTGATTGATCCAACTGAGCGTTTTGTCCGTCGCCCGATAGTAGGCGTAAGCCTGATCGGTCTTGTTTTCCTTAATCAGTTGGACAACCTCGTTCTGGTCTTTGCTGTACTGTTCCAGAAGCTCCTTCAGCTTACTGACGCGCTCTTGTTCTTTCTCGTCCAGGCGAGAGTTCTGGAGGTACCTAAACGTCTGGTCGGCAGAGGCGATGCGCTGGTCCAGCTCGGCCTTGTACTGCGCGAAGACAGCAGGGGCAGGATCGAGAATCATTTTGTAGATCAACCCGTCAATAGCCCGAATGTCTTGTCGCCAGTCGTTAATCCACTTCACTGGAAGCAGTTGCTCCTCATACATGGCCTGCATCCGTTCCCCGGATACTTTCACGTGAAAATAACCCGTGATGCCGACGCTGCACAAGAAGATCGCCATCAAGACGACCAAGCTGAACATTTTGGCTCTAGTGCTGAGGTTACGTAGTAGATTCATTGCTGTAGGTAATCCTCCCGTGTCCATAGTAGTAAGTTGAAAAAGCTCGAATACTGTCCAAATCTTACCAAACTCTGGCGAATCCGTCGATAGTCTTGGGTGATTTCTCACACTTCGAGCACAGAGAGAAGCGAAATGTCTTCGATTTGCGCGTCAGGCTCATAGCAAACATAGTACGTAAGTTCCGGGCTGATCCAGTAGCGAATCCCCCGGTATCCACAGGCGAGCAGGTAGGCCCGCACCTCATCTCCGGTCCATTCCAGCCATTCCTCGTGCGCAAGCCCGGCCGCGCGCCGCGCCAGCTCATCTGCCCCGTGCCTGTGCCGCAGCGCCTCGCTGCGCAATTCATTTTCGCCGAAGCGCTCGTCCAAACAGAACAGCCCCGGCAAAGCCACCTGCTGCTGAAGCACGGCGGCTTTGTCCCCGATCGTCTCGGCGTGGCAGATCGCGTACTGTGCCGCGACGACCGGATTGCTCACCAAATAGACGCCCGACCCGAACACCGCCTTTGCGCTCGCTCCATTCGTAAACTGGCGGCGTTCTGCCCGTTCGTAGCGCTGCGCCCTGACTACCCGCAGCGCTTCCTGATACTCCACTCCGCGATAAACGGTCTGCTTCATGATCTGGCCGCTCCTTTCCGGCGTTTTTCGCAAAACCAAAATCGTGCCCACATAGGAAAAGGAGGAAGACGCATGCCTGGCGCCTCCCTCACCTCGTCTTACGGCAGCAACTTCACCATGTCGTCGTACGTCTCCGGGCGACGATCGCGATAAAATTGCCACGTATCCCGCACTTCTCTGATCTTTTCGCGGTCCATCTCCGCCACAATCACCTCGTCTTGATCGCGGCTGCCAACAGCGACAAACTGTCCGCGCGGATCGACCAGGTATGACTGTCCGTAAAATTCCCCCATGTTCCACGGCGCTTCCGTCCCAACCCGATTAATGGCGGCGACGTAGTAGCCGTTTGCCACCGCGTGTGCGGGCTGTTCGAGCTTCCACAAATACTCGGACAGGCCGGCGACGGTGGCGGAAGGATTGAAGACGATCTCGGCGCCGCCTAGGCCAAGCAGCCGCGCCCCTTCCGGAAAATGGCGGTCGTAGCAGATGTACACGCCGACTTTGGCGAAAGCCGTATCGAACACCGGGTAGCCCAAGTTTCCCGGCTTGAAGTAATACTTTTCCCAGAAGCCGCAGCCGCTGCTGCCCACCCCTACATGCGGGATGTGCTGCTTGCGGTATTTGCCCAGGTACGTGCCGTCTGCATCAATGACGGCCGCCGTGTTGTAGTAGGTGCCGATGCCGACCTTTTCATACACGGGCAAGATCAGCACGGTCCCGAGCTCCTTGCCCAGCGCGGAAAACTGCTGCACAGTCGGGCCGTTCGGCACCTCTTCCGCCGCTTCGTACCATTTCGTGCTTTGCTCCGCGCAAAAATAAGGGCCGTAAAAAATTTCTTGCAGACAGATGATCTGCGCCCCTTTGCCAGCAGCCTCCCGCACCATTTTCACATGCTTTTCGATCGCCTTTTCCTTGTGAAGATGAACCGGCTCGTCGCCGTGCACGTCATTTTTGGCCTGAATCAGCCCGATCGTCACTTTATCCGCCATCTTGCTCCTCCTCACCCCAGCATTTGCATTTGGCTATGGTCTGGCAAACGTCGACCGCTTCACGTAGCGGCCCGCCCCCGCATGGCCGACGAACTGCTTGTTGCGGACGACGAACGCGCCGCGGGAAAGCACAGAAATGACGTCGCCGTGAACCTGCATGCCTTCAAACGGGTTGTAGTCCACATTCATATGGTGCGTCTCCACCGAAATCGTCCGCTGCACAGTCGGGTCGAACAAGACGATGTCCGCATCGGAGCCAACCGCAATCGTGCCTTTTTGCGGGAACATGCCAAACAGCTTGGCGACTTTGGTGGAGGTGATGTCCACGAATTGATTCAGGCTGATTTTGCCTTTGCGCACGCCCTCGGAAAAGAGGATGGTCATGCGATCCTCAATGATCGGGCCGCCATTCGGAATTTTCGTAAAATCTCCGCGGCCCAGCTCTTTTTGCCCGGAAAAGTTGAACGGACAGTGGTCGGAACCAACTGTTTGCAAAATCCCGTTTTTCAGCGCGCTCCACAGTACGTCCTGGTTCCACTTTTCCCGCAGCGGCGGGGACCAGACGTATTTCGCCCCTTCGAAGTCCGGCTTTTCCAGCGCGGTGATATCGAGCACCAAATATTGCGGACATGTTTCTCCGTAGACGTTCCAGCCTTTTTCGCGCGCCTCGGCGATCCGGCGAACGGCGTCGGCGCAGGACACGTGCACGACGTACAACTGGGCATCCGCGAGCGCCGTGAGCGCAATCGCGCGGCCTGTCGCCTCTCCCTCCGCTTCCGGCGGACGGGTGTAGGCGTGGTAGATCGGATCGGTATTTCCTTCGGCCAGCGCCTGCTTGGTCAAATAATCGAGCACGTCCCCGTTCTCGGCGTGCACTTGGACCAACGCCCCTAGCTCCTTGGCGCGGATCAGCGTCTTGAACAAAGTTTCGTCGTCGGCCATCAGCACGTTTTTGTACGCCATGAACACTTTGAGTGAAGTAATGCCTTCGTTGTTCACGACCGACTCCAGCTCTTCCAGCACATGGTCGTTGGCATCGGACACCATCAGGTGGAAGCCGTAGTCGATGACGGCTTTGCCCCTCGCTTTTTCGTGCCAGGTCGCAATCGCGGAGTGGAGCGACTCCCCTTTGCTCGTCAGGCAAAAGTCCACGATGCTCGTCGTCCCGCCGAATGCGGCGGCTTTTGTGCCCGTGAAAAAGTTATCGGATGTAACCGTGCCGCCAAACGGCATGTCGAGGTGCGTGTGCGGATCAATGCCGCCCGGAAGCAAATAGTACCCGGTTGCGTCGATAACCTCCGCATCTGTTGCTTGCAGGTCCGAGCCGATCGCGACGACTTTTTCGCCGTCGATCAGCACGTCTGCCTGATACGTGTCTGACGCCGTCACAACCGTCCCGTTGCGAATCCATTTTTTCATGACCTTCCTCGCTCCTTTCCCCTGCCGTGCATAAATGAGACATCCCGTTCCTCGTACATGCTATGCCGCAGACGCCCCATTCATGCCATCGGCCCTAGAACTTACGTCTCGCAACTGCCCCCGCCTGCCAAAGCAGCCTGGCGCTGGTTCCAGGAAAGCGGCGGCTTGCCCGTCGGAATCTCCACCATCTCGATCGTTCCTTCCACCGGACAGACAATCGAGCACAGGTTGCAGCCGACGCAGTCTTCCTCGCGCACTACCAACCGCTCTTTTCCCGTTGCGGCGTCCTTGACGATATCAATGCATTGGTGCGAAGTGTCCTCACAGGCGATATGACATTTGTTGCAGTTGATACAGGTTTCTTCGTGGATGCGGGCGACTACTTTGTAGTTGAGGTTCAAATGGCCCCAGTCCGAATACGTGTGCACGGCCTTGCCGACGATGTCCATGACCGAGGCGATTTTGCGCTGGTCGAGGTAGTTGTTCAAGCCGTCGATCATGTCTTCGACGATCCGAAAGCCGTGGTGCATCGCGGCGGTACAGACTTGCACGCCAGTCGCACCCATCAGCAAAAACTCGACGGCATCCCGCCAGTTGGAAATCCCGCCGATGCCCGAAATCGGCACGCCGACAAACGGATCGCGCGCACACTCGGCGACCATGTTCAGGGCTATCGGTTTCACCGCTGGTCCGCAATAGCCGCCGTGCGCTCCTTTTCCGTCCACGTGCGGTATCGGCAGCCATTTGTCCAGGTCTACCCCCATCAGGCTGTTGATCGTATTAATCATGCTGATCGCGTCCGCTCCGCCCGCCGAAGCCGCCCTGGCAGTAAAGCGAATATCGGTAATGTTCGGGGTAAGCTTGACGATGACAGGCGTCTGGGCCACTTCTTTTACCCATTCGACCTGCTGGCGAATGAGATCGGGGTGCTGCCCGACAGCCGAACCCATGCCGCGCTCCGCCATGCCGTGCGGACAGCCGAAGTTCAATTCCAGGCCGTCGACGCCAATCGCCTCCACTTTTTTGACGATCTCATGCCACGCCTCCTGCTTGTGCTCGACCATCAGCGAGGCGATCAGCGTATGCTTGGGAAACCGTTTTTTCGTCTCATCCATTTCCTTCAAATTGACCTCAAGCGGTTTGTCGGTAATCAGCTCGATGTTGTTGAACCCGAATACCCGCTGCCCGCCAAAAGTCAGTCCGGCAAACCGCGACGTGACGTTGATGATCGGCTCTCCCAGCGTTTTCCAGACAGCTCCGCCCCAGCCCGCCTCAAAAGCCCGCTGGACCTGGTAACCCGAGTTCGTCGGTGGCGCAGATGCCAGCCAGAACGGATTCGGGGATGTAATCCCTGCTAGATTGATAGAAAGATCGGCCATGATTGCTCTCCTCCATCTTTTTGGCGCTGCCACGGGCACGCCGTACTCCCCTGCTAGGTTCACGTGCTGCAAAAAATGCTTCTACAGTTAAGTCGGAATATTCTGTACATTACTTCCCTAGACAAGCTGCTTCTGGTCGCGGATCGCCTTGTCGATGGCATAAGCGGCACGCTTTCCGTGATTGGCCGCGTCGACGACCATCGCGTCCGTTTTTCCTCCGCCAAAAATGACGTCCCCTGCGGCAAACACTTTCGGGTGCGACGTCCGGTAGGTGCCGTCCTCGACGGTGACGATGCCGTTTTGATGCTGCAGGCCAAGCTGGTCGATCAGCGACAGGTGGCGATTTTGCCCAATCGCTTTAACGACAAAGTCCACCTCGATGAAAAACTCGCTGCCCGGGATCGGTACCGGACGTTTTCGGCCTTTCGCATCCGGCTCTCCCAGCTCCATCCGGATCAGCTCCAGCCCTGTCACGCGCCCTTTGTTCCCCAAAACGCGCGTCGGAGCCACGAGCCAGCGAAACTCCACGCCGTCCTGCTTGGCGAACTCGTATTCGAACTGGTAGCAGCTCATTTCCTGCACCGTTCTGCGGTACAAAATCTGCACATTGTCCGCCCCCAGCCGCTTCGAACAGGTCGCGGCGTCAATCGCCGTATTTCCGGCGCCGATCACGACCACTTTTTTGCCGACCATGTCCGTGGTAAGCGGCTTCGTTTTCGTATCTTCTACCAAGGCAATCGCATCCAGTACCCCTTCCAGCTCTTCCCCGGGAATATGCAAGGAAGGCACGCTGCTCATCCCCACCGCCAGCAACACCGAATCGTAGTTGGCAACGAGCTCGTCTGGCATGATGTCGACGCCGATCCGCGTGTTCGTCTTGATCGTCACGCCCAACGCCTCGACCTGCTCGACCTCCCAGAGCGATATTTCCTGCGGCAGCCGGAAAGACACGATGCCGTATGTGTTCAGCCCGCCCGCTCTTTCTTTTGCCTCGTAAATCGTGACCTCGTAGCCGAGCCGGGCAAGCTCTCGCGCCGCCGACAGCCCGGCTGGCCCCGCTCCGATAATCGCCACCCGCTTGCCGTTCGGATCGCCTTTTTGAAACAAGGCCGCGTTGTTGCGGATCGCCCAGTCTGTCGCATGGCGTTGCAATAGCCCGATCATGATCGGTTTGGAGGCGTGATTGAGCACACAGGCTCCCTCGCACAGCTCCTCCGTCGGACAAACGCGCGCGCAGCTTGCCCCAACCGGATTGGATTCCATGATCGTCCTCGCAGAGCCGAGCAGATTGCCTGTCGCGATTTTGCGAATGAACGAAGGAATGTCAATCGAGGTGGGACAAGCCTTGATACAGGGCGCGTCGTAGCAGTACAGACAGCGATTCGCTTCATCGATCGCTTCCTTCGGCTTGAGGGCGCTCACCACTTCGCTGAAGTTTTTTTGCAGGTCATTCGGGACGCTCATCCATATACAGCCTCCTTGCCAGCTCGAATAAGATGCTTGCTATTAATCAATGTGCAACATCGCCGTTTTATGCTTGTTTCATTTCCTATCGCCATATGTTCGCAGTGAAATCAATCGCCGCTCGCAGTCATGAATGATTTCACGTCCGAATAGGCTAACAGTAACCACGTCGGCAAAGGAGTCTGTCACGATGAAGGACTACGCCCGCAAAATCGCGCAGGTCAAACAGCAAATCGCAGAGCTTGCCGCGCTGCTTACCGAACTGGAAAACGAGCAACAACGCTATCACGAGCAGTCGGAACAGCGCAAAGCGTACATGTCCTCGCGGGAAATTCTCGAGCTATTGGAGCAAAAGCAGGTCCGCATCGGCAGCATGGCCACGATCAAACGATGGTCGGATCACGGCTATTTGGGCGAGGGCGTGGACGAACGGGAAGCCTTTCCGCTTTTGGCGAGCAAACAGGGCAACAAACGGTTTCTGTATCCGCGCGAGGCGGTGCTGTCGTTTTTGTACGAAAAAGGACTGCTCGTCCCCGCGTACGAAGTGCTGGACCGCGTGCAGCTTCGCCGTGCCAGCCGGGACGCAGACTGGGCATTGGTCACTGCTGTGTCGCGCCGTGACCTGCGCTTTTTCTACCAAGTTCAATTGGAGACAACGGGAGAAGTCGTGCTTCAAGTACCGGAAGAAGAGTTGTTTCTCCCGTAAGGAGGCACTATGGAACTGGCCGTCATCATGCTGGAAAATACCGCGGACAATCAGGAGTTGTCCCGACAAATTCGCGATTTTCACAAAAAAAAGGGGCAGCCCCTCGCCATTCGTTTCAGCGAAGAACTGACCCATATTATTTTGGAAGCGCCTTGCCTGTACATACCGGACCCGGCGCAGCTCGATCCGCGCACGATTGTAGACGGACAAATCCGCGAGAGCGGCGGACACGGGGAAATTCACCCGCGCCACAAAGGAAAGACCGTCAACCTGCACCTGGATTCCGAGCTGGTTGCAGAGCTGGAGCAAATTCGCGCGCTCGTCAGCAGCAAGACACAGCATGAGGTAATCCGCGAGCTGTTCGTGCGCGGCATGCGCGCGTATTTGGCGGAAAAGGAAGGCGAGCAAAGCGAATGAACAGACAGCGGTTTGGTCACCTCCAGTACACGTGGAGGTGGCTTTATTTTTTCCAGGCAAGGAAGACGCGCTCCCCGGCAAGCTGGTATTGCACGGTGTACGTGCGGCTGTCCGCGCTCACGAACGCAATCTCCTTTTTCGCCAGGTCGAGATGCGTTTCGTTGACGTCAAACATCGTGATCGGCGCCGCCTGCTGCTCGTCCCAGGACAAAATGACAGTCGCCTTTTGCGTGGGTACATGGTAGACACCAGCCCCCATCATCGTTTCGTAATAGATCCAGTTGTTGTCCAGCCAGACGGCTTTATTCACGTAATGCCCCGGAAACAACTGGGCGACGGGCTTGTCATTCGGATCGTAAAAACGGATGCTGGCGGAACTGTAGAGAACTTCCGAGTCGATGACCGCCACCGTTTTTCGGTCCGGCGCAAAAATCCCTTCGCTTTTCGCTTGCAAAAGATTGGCCTTTTCCTGCTCGATTCGTTGCTTTTCGGCCACAAACAGCGCATCTTCCGGGGAGATGCTCACATAGGGAAGCTTCGCCAAGGCAGGCAGCGCGTCTTTTGCCGGAAAATTGCTGTAGATCGTCAATGTCGCCTCTTCCGGCGCACCGTCGTAGGCGATTCCTCTGGACGGATACTCCCAGGCATACGTGCCGATTCCGTGCAGATGGTAAGTAAAATCAGGCTGACCCCAGGCGGCAAAAATCGAAAAAGGCCCGGAAGCAGCCGGCTCGGCGAGCTTTTCGCCATACGCTTGCAAATGCTGCGCCATATCGACGAGCGCCCGCGTGTCGGGAACGCGATCGCGGCGATAGAGGGAAAACGCCTTCGCTTTTTGCTCGGCAAACGTGACAAACAAGTAGTAATCCTGGTAAGAATAGCCGATCAGCCCGTACTCCTGTTCTGTGAAGGCTGGCGTGCCCAGCTTGCGCAAAATCTCCTGCTGCGACGTCTGAACGGTAATGCCCGGAACGATTTCTCCCTTGAAGCCAGGCTCTGCCAACACCCCGAACGCTCGCCCGTTTTCATCCCACTTGACGGCAATCCCCGCCTGATAATACACATAATCGTCGAACGACTTGACGGCTTGTCCCAAAAATTTGCCCAGCGCGTCCTGTTGCCATTGGCCGCCCTGGAACGCGTGGACGAGCGAAACTTGCGCCAGCTCCTGCGCAGCATTCGCTTGACCTGTTGCGGTCTGGCTCGGCGCAGTCTGTTGCAGGCCCGTCGCCACGCTGGCTGCCGAACCGATTGCCGTTGCGGTTGCAGCCAAACTAAAGCTCGTAAGCAAAAGAAACACATATTTCGCGAACACGGTAGTCCCTCCCCGATCAGCCTTTCCTTGTCTATCTATCCCAGTTTAGCAAAACATGCCGGATTTTTGCGAACATTTTCTCTTTGTTTGTCCCTTGTGAAAATGGCCACTGCTGGACAGCCTGAAGCTTTTGCCAGCGGGTTATACGTTAGTGCTCCATCCGGATCAGCGGGCGAGCGAAAAAAGCCTTGCTTCCCACTGCTTGGGCAAAGCAAGGCTTTTCGCTATTTATCCGATCCTCTCCGTTGACGGACAGGCTTATTTCGATTCGCCGTGGAGGTAGTTGTAGAATGGCTGGTCAACCCAGAACTTGTACGTTTCCACGTTCAGCTTGTCGCTCAGTTTTTTCAGGCCCGCCACCACTTTTGGCGACTCTTCGTTCAGGGAGAACGACTGGACGATGTAGCGGCCTTCCTTGATGACGTTGTTCGTAATGATCGGATAGTCTGCCAGCTCCGTGCGGGAGTGGTAGAGCGGCTGCCACCAGGACGCTTTCAACAGCCCTGTTACGTCTTCCTGGTTTCTTTTCGCGTATTTCAGCACCAATGGCTGGAAGCGCTCCTTCTCCTCCTTGCTCGCAAACTCGAAGCTCAGGTCGTATTCTTTTGCATAGGCGATAAAATTGCCGTTTTCGATTTGCACGACCTGGTAGTCATCCGACTCGGTCGGCTCGCCCCACTCTTTCAAATAGATGAAGGCGGATGTTTTCGGCTCGAACTGGACTTTGGCGTCGATGCCTTCACTTTTCAACAGGCCAATCAGTTGAATGGCGTGCGCGATATCGCTGTGTCCGTAAGTAATGGTGCGCTCCGGATCAAAGTGCGGATCGAAGGCAGCATCCTTCAGGTTGTAACCGGTAATCAGGTTTTGCTTGAGGCCCGTGTCGATGATCTGTTGCAGCTCTCCTGCCTTGATAATCGACGATTCGCTCCAGGCTTGCGCGAGCTTGCCGTAAATGTCCGCCTCTTGCACGCTGCCTAGGTAGTTTTTGTAGTCGCCGTGGAACTCCACGACTTTCCCCAATAGTTGGACAGCCAGCTCTCCGGTCGTGTCCCCGTCTGCCTTGATCGCGGCCAGCGTGCTCGCGGACACAAGCCCGGTGTCAAGGGCAACCGCTACTTCCTGTGCGGCCTGCAGGGAGAGCGCTCCACCCTTTTGGTAGGAAATGCCCGCCGCTTTCAGCGACGCTGCCACTTTATCCTCGCTGTACGTGTAAGCCAGCTCGGACAAGTCCGCTGCCTTCACAGCCGCGCTGATGGCTTCCCAGGCTGCGATTTTCGTCGCTTGCGCCTGCGCTTCGGGAACGTAGGCTTTCGCGCTCGCTTCTTTTTCCGTTATACTTTGGGTAGCCGCAACTACCTTGGCGAGTGCCTGGGAAAATTGCCCGCGCGTCACCGCCTTGTCAAGCGAGATGCCGTATTGCTGCAACAAAAAGCTGCCGTACTCTGCCTCGGCCGATGCGCTCGCCGCTTCTTTGGCCAAGACTGCCACAGGCTGATTCGCAGCCGCTGCTCCCGCTGTCGCCGGGAGAACCAGCGCAGCGATGAGCGCCGCTTTGTGGGAAAGCTGAAGCCACTTGTTCGATTTCATCATGACGGTTCCTCCTTATGTATGAAGCCCAAACATATTATTACTATTCCTATGCGTTCACTAGGATATATTGTCATCTACCTTATCACCTGTTCTTACGGTGTGTCAATCCTTTCTAGTTCAACGCAAAAACGCCCTTCCGCCAAGCAAAAAAGCAGCTCGCTCCATCTTCCAATGCGAACTGCTTTTTTTCAACGCAACTACTTCTCGGTCAACTCCGACCATTTGTTCACTTTGACGGGCGGCTTGTAGTCGCGCAGACGGTCGAGCAAAACAGCCGGATCGCTCTCGCACACGACCAGCTCTCCTTGCATCCGCGGGATGAAGCCTTCCTCTGTAGCGTGCTGCACCATTTCCATCAGCGGCGTATAGAAGCCGTCCACATTCAACAACCCGATCGGTTTCGAGTGAAGCCCGATCTGCCCCCAGCTCACCACTTCAAAAATTTCTTCAAACGTGCCGTAGCCCCCGGGCAAGGCGATAAAGCCATCGGACAAATCGTTCATCTTCGCTTTGCGCTCGTGCATCGTGACGACTTCATGCAGCTCTGTCAGACCCGTATGTACGATCTCGCCGCGAAACAGTCCGGTCGGCATGACACCGATCGCTTTGCCGCCGCCTTCGAGCACCGTATTCGCCACTCGTCCCATCAGCCCCATGTTGGAGCCGCCGTAAACCAGTTCCAGCTCTCTTGCAAGCAGTTCTCTCCCCAGCGCTTCTGCATATTGGGCATAAGCCGGATTTACGCCTGGATTGGAACCCGCAAACACACAGATACGTTTCATGCCATCCTCCTGGATCCATTAAAGTTGAGTGGCTTTCGTCACCACTTTTTGGTGTATAGTACAATTATACAAAAATCTAGAAGGGACAGATACATGTGAATATCACGGAATTTCAGAAATGGGTAGGAGATTTTTACGAGGAGCGGGGCTGGACGCAGTACGGGCCGTTTATTCGCGTAGGCTTTCTCATGGAAGAAGCCGGCGAGCTTGCCCGCGCCGTGCGCGCCATCGAAATCGGGCGCGATCGGCCGGACGAAGGGGAAAAACAGGCGGACGAAGCGCGCCAGGAGCTGGTGGAAGAGCTCGGCGACGTGCTGGGCAACCTGATTTTGCTCGCCAACCAGTACAACATTCCGTTTGAAGAGATTCTCGATGCCCACAAGGCGAAGCTGCAGAAGCGGTACGAGTAGCGGACGGAACGGTTTGTTCGCCTCCGCCGTCGCGAACAGCCAAACATGACAGCAGACGCCCCGGCCTGCAAGTCACACACAGGTACCTGCAAGGGGCGTCTGCTGATTTTTTGCCAAAAGGCTCTATCTCAAACTCCTATTCCAACGTGTCAAACGCTTCCTTCATGACGCGGGCGATAAAGTCGATGTCATCGCTGGTTGTAGAAAAAGGCGGCGACAGAGTCAGCACGTTGTTGAAGCCCGGAATGGTATCGCCGTTGCGGCCGATGATAAGCCCTCGCTTTTTGCACTCGCCGATGACCTGCGTGAGCTTCGCAGGCGCGGCGGGTTCTTTCGTTTTGCGGTCCTCGACCATTTCGATGCCCATCAAAAAGCCGAAGCTGCGAATGTCGCCTACATTCGGGTGATCGGCCAGGAAGGCGAGCTTGGCACGCAATTCGTCCCCCAACTGCTCGGCGCGCTCCACCAGCTTTTCCTCTTCCATGATCTCCAAGTTTTTCAATGCGAGCGCACAAGCCGCCGGATTTCCGCCAAACGTGTTGACGTGGCGGAAATGCAGGTTGTTGCCCTGCTCGTTGAACTTGTCGGCGATTTCGGCGCGCACCGCCGTGGCCGACAGCGGCAGGTAGGCGCTCGTAATGCCTTTGGCCATCGTGACGATATCCGGCTTGATCCCGAAGTTTTGGTGGCCGAATTTTTGGCCGGAGCGGCCAAAGCCGCAGATGACCTCGTCGACGATCATCAACACGCCGTACTTGTCGCAAATCTCCCGCACCTTCGGCATGTATTCCGGCGACGGCACGAGCACGCCCCCGCCTGTAATCGTCGGCTCCATGATGACGGCGGCGACGGTTTTTTCGCCTTCCCAGTTGATGACCTGATCGAAGTATTGCGCGCATTCCAGATTGCATTTGCCGTACGACTTGCCCGCAGGACAGCGGTAGCAATAAGGCGGCGGCACGTGCAGGAACCCTGGCGCGAGCGGCTCGTACTTTTCTTTGCGCACAGCCTGGCCCGTGGCAGCGAGCGCGCCCATCGTGTTGCCATGGTAGGCGCGGTGCCGCGAGATGAATTTGTAGCGGCCCGGCTCGCCGTTCTGGTGGTGGTATTGGCGGGCGATTTTGAACGCGACCTCGTTTGCCTCCGATCCGCTATTGGAGAAAAAGACGCGATACTCCTCGCCCAGCCACTCGCTCACTTTTTCCGCGAGGCGAATGGCCGGCACGTGACTTTGCGTCAGCGGGAAGTAGGCGAGCTGTTTCAACTGCTCATAGGCGGCATCTGCCAACTCCTGCCGACCGTACCCGACGTTGACGCACCACAGGCCGGACATGCCGTCCAGGTAGCGGTTGCCGTCGATATCGGTGATCCAGGAGCCTTTTGCGCCTGTCACGATCATCGGATTCGGGTTGTAGGGCGACATGTGATGCCACATGTGCTCGCGGTCGGCCGCAAGCAGGCTGTCCTTGTCGTACTCTTGCAACAGTTGATCTTGCTCCATCGCCTAAGCCTCCTTTATTTTACGAACACTTTTTGCGAGCCGATGCTCGTATCGCCATCTTCGAACCATCTGGAGGTAACCGTCTTTTTCTTCGTGTAAAACAGGACGCCGTCCTTGCCGTTTGCATGCAGGTCGCCGTAAAACGATTCTTTCCAGCCCGAGAAGGCGAAGAAGCCCATTGGCGCAGGCACGCCCACATTGACGCCGACCATGCCGGCCTCCACGCGCTGCACGAACTCCCTGCCCCATTTTCCGTTGTTGGTATAAATCGTCGCACCGTTGCCAAAGCGGGAGCGGCTAATCGTTTCCAGGCCCTCTTCAAAATTTTTCACGCGCATGACGCTGAGCACAGGCGCGAAAATCTCGTCGCGCACGATGACCATTTCCGCATCGGCCTGGTCAAAAATCGTCGGGCCGAGGAAGTAGCCTTTTTCGTGCTGCTTCGCATCCTCCCGTCCGTCGCGCACGAGCGCAGCACCGGATGCGAGCCCTTTTTCAATGTAGCTGTGCACTTTGGCCAAATGCGAATCGCGAATGACCGGACCGAGATCGACGCCTGCGTCAAGCCCGTTGCCCATCACAAGCGCGTTGGATTCTTCGATCAGGTGCGCCACCAGCTCGTCAGCGATGTCCTCGACAGCGACGACCGCGCTCGCCGCCATGCAGCGCTCGCCCGCACAGCCAAACGCCGAACTGACGATCGTTTTCGCTGCCCGCTTCAGGTCGGTGTCCGGCATGACCAGATGGTGGTTTTTCGCGCCAGCCAGCGCCTGCACCCGTTTGCCATGGGCGGCGGCTGTCTTGTACACGTACTCCGCCACAGGCTGCGAGCCTACGAACGAGATCGCCTTCACATCCGGGTGTTCCAGCAGCCCGTTGACGACATCGTGGGCGCCGTGCACGACATTGAACACCCCGTCCGGCAAGCCCGCTTCCTTCAGCAGCTCCGCGATGCGAATGCAGGACAGCGGCGTGCGCTCCGACGGCTTGAGGACGAACGTATTGCCCGCGGTAATCGCGATCGGATACATCCACATCGGAACCATCACAGGGAAATTGAACGGGGTAATCCCGGCCACGACGCCCAGCGGAAAGCGAATCGCCTGGCTGTCGATATTCGCCGCGATATTGGGCAGCGTCTCGCCCATGAGCAGCGTCGGCATCCCGCACGCAAACTCGACCATTTCCAGCCCGCGCAACAGCTCTGCCTGTGCTTCCGGAAGGTTTTTGCCGTTCTCCAGCGTAATCATCCGCGCCAGCTCGTCCTCGTGCTTCACCAGCAGGCTGTGAAAACGAAACATGATGCGCGCCCGATCCACGACCGGAGTCGCGCTCCACCCTGCGAAAGCTTCCTTCGCGGCGGCAACGGCCTTGTCCACGTCTTCTTTCGTCGACAGCGGCACGCGGGACAATAGTTCGCCCGTCGCCGGGTTGGGCACGTCCTCAAAGCGGGCTGCCTGCGATTCCACCCATTGTCCCCCTACGTAATTCTTCAATGGATTTCCAACAGCGGCTGTGTTCATCCTTTCAACTCCTTGCGATCATTTGTTTGACAATTCCATTTTATCCAAAAATAAAACCACTCATCACTAGACAAAATGACAATCATTCGGTAGGATTCATCATACATCATGTCAATTGCCCGTCCTCGGATCGTTTGTGGAAGACGGGCAGATAGGGGGCTGCTTATGAGCAATGACTGGCGACTGACCATCGCCGAGGCGATCAAACGTCCGTTGTTTCGGCACGCCGAGGTCGTGGCGGGCCACCGGGGCCTGGCCCGGCCTGTGCGTTGGGTTCACGTTCTGGAGACGGCCGATACGGGCCAATTTTTAAATGGCGGCGAGCTGATTCTCTCCACCGGACTCGGCTTCGGCGAGGCGAAAGAAAAGCGGCTCGCCTATTTGGCCGAGTTGATCCGGCGCAAAGCGTCCGGCTTGTGCGTGGAGCTGGGAGTGTACATCCCGTCGATTCCGGCGGACATGCTGGAGATGGCCAACCACCACGAGTTTCCGCTCATCGTCTTCCATCAGCCTGTGCGCTTCGTCGATATTACGCAAGATTTGCACGAGCATCTCATCAATCGGCAAATGCAGGCGCTGCGCGACCTCGAAGCGTATTCCCGCGGCTTGCAGCAGCTCAGCCTGCAGGCGGCGGGCATCCCCAAGCTGCTCCAGCATTTCCAGTCCGCAGTGCAAACCCAGGTGCTGTTTTACTCGCCAGACGTCGCTGCCCAGTACGTTCCGGCCTTGCCGCACGCAGTCCAACTGGAGATGACCGAGCTGATGCGCGCTCATTTTGCGCAAGCAGACACGAACGACGCCAGCGTCCGCTTTCACGCGTTGTCACAGACCAAGCAGTTGATCTATCAGCCGGTGATGGCAATGGGCCACCTGCTGGCCTACGTCGGACTGATCTTGTACGAGCGCGAGGCAGACGAGTATTTGCTGTTGACGCTGGACAACACCGTCTCGGCAATGGCCCAGTTTTTCCTGCGCAAAATGTTTGCCGAGGAACAGACGCGCGCCATGGAAAACCGTCTGTTCGACGAACTCATCGCCAACCGCGCGATGCCCGAGGAGCATATGCGCACGTTGCTCGGCCTGTCCGGCAGCAGCAAGGCGCCTGCATACTACACGCTCATCATGTCTTGCGAAAAAAACACCGACCAGACAGACGATGCCCTCCCGCCGCACGATCTGACGGCGATATTCCGCTCACTGCTGACGCGGCAAGGCTTTCGGCCGTTCATCCGCTGCACGGGCAACCGCTTCTACGTTTTGCTGATCGACCAAAAGACAACGGCGAACGCACGGCGGGCGCTGGAAAAGGCGTGGGCAGACATGAAGCGGATCGCCGGACAAATGCTCGGAGCGGACGCCAGGATTTGCTGCGGGATCGGGCGGGTGGGCAAACGGTTGTCTGACGCCGGAAGACACTTGGCGGAAGCGGAGCAGGCCCTCGCTTTTCAGCGCGAAGCGACGAGCCCTTTTTTCACGGACCTTGGCTTGTTTCGCCTGCTGTTTCATATCCCGACCGAGCCTGTGCTGGCGAGCTTCATCGCGGACTATCTGGGCCCGTTGCTTGCGCACGACCAAAAGCATGGCTCCGCCCTCGTGCACACGCTGCGCGTCTACCTCGACGCCAACTTGTCTAAACAGGAGGCTGCCGAGCGCTTGTTCATTCACCGCCAGACGCTCTACCACCGCCTGGAAAAAATCGCGGAGCTGCTCGGGGACGACTACGCCTCCCCGGAGCGCCGCATCTGTCTGGAGATCGCCCTGCGCGCGCGGGAATGGCTGCAAAAAGAAGAGGGAGGCGTCCTTGCGTAAAAAAGGCCAGCTCCCGTGCCGTTCACCGTTTGCGCAGCGACGTTGGACAACCAGGCATTCGCCCTTTTTGCCGACGCTCTCGCCGCCTTTTGGGCAAAGACGCATTTTGACCACCACACATCTGAAAGCGGATGAGAAAACTTGGCTGCGCCAATGGCCAGGCGCTGCCTTACTTGCCCTTATACCGATAAGAAGCTTATGCATTCTTATCTGTACAAAAAAAGACACAGCCCTTCGCTCGCGCCAAGAGCAAAGGCTGTGTCTTTTCCGTTTATTCATCGCGCTCGCCACGCTGTCGGGAGTAACTAGCGCTTTTTCGTTCGTCCCGGATACCGCAAGTCCATGCGAAAATTCGCTTCTTTGCCGTCCGCAAGCTCCACTCGCACCTTGTACAGACCGGACTTCGGCAGCTTCACCGACAGCGCTTCGGGATTGTCCGTCCCCGTCGCGACAGCCAGCTCCTTCTTGTTGTTGTCGTACACGTACACTTGCAGGTCCGCTTCCTCGTCCCATTCCAGCGACAAGCTCATCTCTCCCGCTACAAAGCTGCGGATGACGTACTCCTTGTAAGGAGTCTTTTTGTTCAGCGTCCCTTTTTTCCATTCGCTTCTGATCTCATAGTCTTCGTTGCCCTCTTGGCCGCTGTTGTCGTCATCCTCTTCCTGGCCGTCTTCGTCCTCATCCTTGACCTTCGCCCATTTCCCGGTCGTGGCGATGGCGTACGGCTGCGGGCCTTTTGGAATGTTGTAGCCTTCCACGGTCACGGTGTACGTCCCTTTTTCCGGCTGCAAAATCCAAATCTGCTCGACGTTGTTCAGGTTGTCTACCTGGTCGTCGTACGGCGCTTCGAAAAAGTCGTTTCCGTTCAGGCGCTCGCCGCTCGGGGTCGTGACCTTCAGATTCAAGTCGTTGACCAGAGTGCGCCGGGCGGCAAACGAAGCCGGATAGTCCGTCCAGGCAAGCGTGATCGCAAGCGGCTTCGAGCTGTCTGTCACCTTGACCGCGTACTCGGCCTTTTCGCGCGTCCGCAACCCGTCCTTGACGTCTTTGTAGCTCGTCTGGATCGCCTGCTCCAAGTTCGCCCGTCCGAAGCCTTGCTTGCGCATGTCTTCGCCGAGATCATCCGCGCTCGTCAACAGCATCGCTTTGAGCAGGGCACCGCTCGGCTCCTTCTCCCCCTGCTCGTCCAAATACTGCCGGACTTGCGCGACGCCGCCCGCGAGAATCGGTGTCGCCATGCTCGTGCCGCTCATATAGGCGTAGTAGTCGTTGAAGCGCTTGTCAAAATTTTTGCTCGGCGCAAGCGAAGAGCGGGTCGACAAAATCGACGTGCCCGGAGCCACGATATCTGGCTTCAAACGTCCGTCCGCTGTCAGTCCGCGACTGCTGTCTTCCCATACCTCGTCCTTGTTATCCGAGTGGTCGCCAAGGCTCGGGCGGACGTTTTCCGACGCGCCAACGGCGATCACATTTTTGGCGGTAGCCGGGCTGCCGACGCTCTGATAGCCAGCCACTCCAAAGTTGCCCGCCGCGATCAGCGCGGTCATGTCCGGATGCTCCCACAAAAATCGGTCAAACAAAAACGAGCTTAAACTGTAGGCCCCTTTGTCATTGGCTCCCCACGAATCCGAATGAATCCGGGCGCCGTCCTCGTACGCTTCCTGCAAAATCGTTTCCACGTCGGTCACCAGCTTGCCGCTGCGGTCTTCAATCGAGTGAAAGACGAGCTTCGCGTCGGGAGCCATCCCTTTGTACTGCCCGTTCGATGCCTCGCCTGTGCCAAGAACAGCCCCGGCCACGTGCGTGCCATGCCCGTGCCTGTCGCTGGCATCGTCTTTTCTGCCCATGGCGTACAAGCTTTTGACCTGGCCTTGAAAATCCGGGTGCATCGACTTCAGGTCGCCCGTATCCAGCCCTGTATCCGCTACGCCGACGATCTGTCCCTTGCCAGTGTAGCCTGTAGAAGCCAGCTCGTCCGCATGGATGATCGTCGCTGCGATGTCGTTGTGCAGTTCATTTTCCGGGACAGGGACGATCGCGATGACGTCCTCCGATTCGATAACTTGTCCAATCGCGTCTTCGTTCATCGTGACGATGGAGATATGCGGCGCGATCTTTGGCGACTCGATCTCTTTTATATCTGCTTCATCCGCCAGCCGGCTGACGGTGCGCAGCATGTCCACCTGTTGGTCGAAGCCAATTACGGCTACCTCTACGGCTTTCGTTTTTCCCAGGGTGGATCGCAACTGCGGAGCCAGCTTGGCCTGCGGATGATACGGAATCACTTTTTTCACAAAGGAAAGCCGCTCGATTTCTGCGCGTTGCTCCTCGCGAGCCAGCTTGGCCAAAAAGGCGTAATCCGGTATGTAATCGCCCAGAGTAGCGCCCAAATCTTCCAGTTGTTCTTTCCATTGTTCGCGCACCGGGCCGGACAACTGGATGACGACGAGGTCAGAAGCGCTCCGTCTCGACGATGTTTTCTCTATCGCCAGCTCTTCCTTGGCTTCGATCTCGATATGTCCCCGTCTCTCTCCCTGCTGCTGCCTGGCCTCTGCCGGCAAGCTTGCCAGCAGCATGCTCAAAGCGATTGTTGTCGATAATGTTGCCTGCCATCTTTTTTGCAAAGAAAAACACCCTTCCCCTCATGGCCTTGTTTTTCCATTATACGGGATCGGGTGAATTGTCAAAAGAGTAGGAAGGCAGACGCCTGGGACAAAAACTAGGCTTTTGTCCCATTTTCCTCGCTTTCCCATGTCAGCAACGGTTGAAAGTCGCTCCATAAAAGCGTCGCCAGCAGCTCCTGGTCCCAGCTCTCGCGGGACATGCCCGTAATGCGCAGCGCCTGGTTCTGGATCGCCTCCTGCAAAAGATTGTAGCTGAACCGCCCGTTTCCATGCAGCCGCTGCTCCTGGGACGCTTTTTCCAGCCTTTGCCGAATCGCAGCCACGGCGTTGTCCTCGATCACATAGCCCGCCTTCTGTGCGGCCTGCTCTAAAATTTGCACAAGCTCTTCCACGGAGTAGTCGGGGAAGTGGATGTACTTTTTAAATCGCGACAAAAGTCCCGGATTGCTCAGGAGCAGCCCGTTCATTTCCCCGGAGTAGCCTGCCAGCACCACAACCAGGTTTTCCGCGTGTCTCGTCATTTCCTCGACGAGCGTGTGGACCGCCTCCTGGCCGAAGTCTTGCTGGCCCGGCCCGAGCAGGGCGTATGCTTCATCAATGAACAGCACACCGCCCAACGCCTCGCGCACTTTTCTGCGGGTGAGCGCCGCCGTCTGTCCGACGAAGCCTGCGACCAGATCCGCACGGCTTGCCGTGACGAGGTGACCGCGCTTCAAATACCCGACCTCCTGCAACATTTGCGCGTACAGTTGCGCTACCGTCGTTTTCCCCGTGCCCGGATTGCCTGTAAACACCGCGTGCAGCTCAATCGCGCTCTTGGGCAAGCCTCTGGCCGCCCGCTCCTGCTGCACGGCGACATAGGCGGCGATTTTTTTCAGCTCGGCCTTCACCGCTTCAAGCCCGATCAACGATTGAAGCTGTGCTTCGGCGGACGATTCCGCAGTCGGCTGGGGCGCTTCGCTGACATCCTCCGGCCGCAAAATCGTGAAGTCGTCCCATTGCAGCGCTTTGCCCGCGGTCGCCCGCCCTTTGGCGAATATCGCGTCCAGCACCAGATTGGTGACGGTGCGGGCATTGCCGAACGTATCGTCCACCTGCGCTTTTTCGATGCGCTCCCGCAACGCCGTCTTGGCAGCATCCGTCAGCGTAAAGTCGTTTCGCGCCGCTACCGCGTCCGCAATTTGCACCAGCTCGTCTGCGTCGTAGTCCGGCAAAACAAAGTGGCCTGCCTGCGGAAAGCGGCTGTACAAGCCCGGATTGGCGTACAAAAACTGCCGCATTTCTTCCGGGTAGCCGGCGAGCATGACCACAAACCGTCCGGCGTACTCCCCGCTCGTCATCGCAGCCACCAGCGTGTCAATCGCGTTTTGCCCGTAGTCGCTGCCCGAGCTGTCCGGCCGCTTCAAGCTGTACGCTTCGTCGATGAACAGCACACCGCCGTCTGCCTGCTTGATCGCCTCCATCACCCGCTGCTCCGTCTGCCCGACGTATCCGCCTACCAGATGAGAGCGGTCCACTTCGATCAACTGCCCGTTGGCAAGCAGCCCCAGTTCGTGGTACAGGCGAGCGATCAAACGGGCCAGCGTCGTCTTGCCCGTGCCCGGATTGCCCATCAGCACGAGGTGCAGCGGCAGTTGATCGTGCATGTGCCAGCCTTTTTCCTCGCGCAGTTTCCGGTATTGCAAAAACTGGGCAAGCTGGCGCACTCGCTGCTTGATGTCACGCAGTCCGATCAGGCTCTCCAACTGCTCCAGCGCTGACAGCTTGCTATGGCGCTCGGCTGCAGGCGCTTCGCTGGCGACGTCCGGCTCGTCTTCCGGCAAAAGCTGCACCTTTTCCTGTGCCTGCAAATTCAGGGCGCGAATCGTCTCCTGCAACTGGTTCAACATCTCTGCCGAGAAAAACACGCCGGAGAGCGATGCCCCGTACGATTGGACGCGCTCCAGCAGCTCGGCCAGCAGCCTCTGCCGCCTGCCGTACAGGTCGACCAGACGTTCCGCTGTCGCTCTCGCCTGCTCGTCCCCCAGCTTATGTGCCGTATGCAGCGCTTCTTTGGCAATCGCCTGCCACTGTTCGATTTCCGCTTGGGCGAGCAGCGCTTTTTCGCGCAGCACCTCTACGGCTCGTCTTTTGGCGACGACATTATCCGTCTCGCGAACGGTCGGAAACCCGGTTTCAAATGGATGGCTGCGCAGTTGCGAAAAGGCGAGCCGCAGTTGTACACCCAGTGCGTACAGATCGTTCGGCTTAAGCGACAGCGCCCGCTCCAGCCACTCCTGCGCCAGCGCATAGCCGCCTTTTTTCGCCATGCGCAAAACGGACAGCCTGGTCAGGACCGCCGCTTCTGCCCGATCGCGCTGCTCGTCCGGACTGTCGGTACGTGCCTCTTCTATTTTTTGCAAAAGGGCCAAACATTCGGCCTCTGTGTATGCTTGAATTTGTGCGGGGTCGACCAGCGCGCCTTCTCTGGCAGGCTGCCGATCTCGCTCGTGTTGTTGTTGCATGCTTTTTGCTCCTCCCGCTTTTGTGTCATTCTTTGTTGTAGCACATTTGCAGGTGGAAGAAAAGGTTACGCGGCAAACTTGCCGCTATGCGCTTTTGCCAAGGCGCAGCCCGCCCGCGTTTTTCGCGGCAAACAGAACCGCGAGCACGAGCAGAAGTCCCGCTGCGCCAAACTCCAGCCAGGTGCCGCCCGCTCCGTACATCGCCGCTCCCGCTACGGGTCCCGCCGCCATGCCCATGTAGCGGATCAGGTTGTAGACGCCAATCGCGGTGGCCCGTTCCTGTTCAAACACTTCCGACAAGAGCGTAGTATGCACCGGCATCCCGATTCCGAGCGCCAGAGCGAACAGCGCGCTTGTCACGACGAGCAAGACGAGCGATGCATCTGCTGCCGCCATGAACAAAAAAGTCGCAACAGCGTGCATTCCGGCTGTCCAGACGAGTGCTTTGCGCGATCCCCACCGCTTTTGCACACGGGCAGCCAGCTTGCTGCTAATCATAAAGACAACCGATGTGAGCAAAAACAACAGACCGATTCGCTCGCTGGACAAGTGGTAGCGGTGCGTCAGCTCGACGGGGATGAACAGCAGGAAGCAGTAATACGTAAACATTTGCGCAAAGCCGAGCAAAATCACGGCCGCTCCCGTCGGCTGCCGGAAAATATCGCAGTAGGCGCGCAAGTGAAAGCTTCTCGCGGCTGTCTGGCTGTTTTTCGTCTCCGGCAGCAACAGTCCGTTCCCGATGAGCAAAAGAACTGCGGTTACGGCCAAAAATGCAAAGACAGCCGAATGTCCGCCCACTCCCCCGATCCAGCCGCCGAGCAACGGGCCGATGGCTGGTCCTACCGCCAGCATCATCTGGTACGTTCCCATCGCATTCGCCCGCCCGTTGCCCGCAAACAGGTCGCCAATCATCGTGGCAGCCACAATCGGGATCGCGGCGAAGCCTGCGCCTTGAATCGCGCGAAAAACGAGCAAGGAAGCAATCGAATCAGCCAGATAGCAGCCGACGGAAGCGAGCGCATACAGGACGAGTGCCGGAATCAGCACCTTTTTCCGGCCGAACCGATCCACGAGCGGCCCGTAGACGATCTGCATCACAGCCAGCATGACCGTAAACAGCGAGATTGTCAGGTTGATCCAGTATTCGCTCGTCGCAAACGCCTTTTGCATGGCGGGCAGAATCGGCATAAACAAATTTTGGGCAAACGTTCCGAGCAAAATGGTCACGCCCAACAAGACGAGTACTTTTTTCGCATCCATCTGCGGTTTCACCTCATTCTCACAATTGTGTCCAAGGAAACAATTTACGAAAACGTTAGGGAGAACCCGAATCCGTCTCCCTTCACGTCTCTGCCCAGTTCTTTTCCAGCTCTTTTGTCGCTTCGCCAATGAACCGCGCGACAAACGCCAGCTCTGCTTCGCTGTAGTTGTCCAAAAAGCGGTACACGTTTTTCTCCAGCCGCGCGTGAAAGCTATCGTGAATGCTGTTCACCAGCTCGCCCACTTTGGTCAGGCGGAAAAAAACTTCCTTCTGGTTGTCTTCCAGTTGGTAGCGCTCCAGCAGCCCTTTTTTCAGCAGCTTCACCGTAATTTTCGAAATCGCGCTTTTCGTGACCCCGATGTTTTGCGCAATCGTCGTTACGTTCATCCGGGTATCGCGGCCAATCGCGGAAATGACGTGCAGCTCCGTGACCGAGAGGCTGCCCAGATGCTGGTATTCGGGAATGCTGTTCTGGATGAGGCGCAAGAGCAGCGCTTCGCGGCGTTTGCTCTGCTCCTCCTGTTTATGGAGAAGCGCGAGCCACTGATTCCAAATTTTCGTTTTCTGATCCAATTCAGAAGTCAGCTCCTTTGCCAATCGCCCTTTTGTTTCCTTGGAAACATTTTCACTGTATCACGTTTGAAGACAAGTGGCAAGCAAAAAACCGCAGCCCTGCCGTCCCGAGCTGCGGTCTTGCTTGCGCGTTACCCTTGCACATTTCCCAATTCCACGTCGGCGGCAAAATGGGCGCGCGCAGACTCCAGCACTTCGCCTTCCGAGCCTGCCGAAATTTTATAGTTCGCAACCACCTTTTTGCCGTTTCGCACCTGCACGTTGTACTGCGAATCGCCATCGTATGTGCATTCGCACTGATAGTCCTTGCCGTTGACCTGAATGTTTCCTTCCACAGCGGTCACACCTCCCCTCCTAGTGTGACCAACGCTCTTCTCCCTCATGCTACGATCAGACAAAAAGCTCGACGCTTCTCCCCGTCGCAGCGGACTCCATCGCCGCTTCGATAATGCGCAAGGCGTACAGCCCGTCTTCTCCTGTCACCGCCGGAGCAGTTCCCGTGCGAATCGCCTCGACAAACGCGTCGATGACGCCACTTTTGGTCTGTGCGTCATTGGTCTGCATCGCACCGATCTGGTAAACCGCTCGCTCGCCGCCTGCGGTCACGACCTCGATGTCCTTTTGCGGGTCGGCAAAAATTTTCATGATGCCGCGCTCGCCGTATAAAATCGTGCTGTTGTCCTCATCACCGTAATAGCTCCAACTGAACGACGCCGTGCCTACTGCGCCCGACTGCGTTTTCAGGAGGCATACCATATGGTCGCACACCTCGATGGGCTGGCCCTGTTCGTCTTTTTTGTCCAGGACGTCTGCAAACGCGCTGACCTGAACGATCTCGTCCTGGAGCAAATAGCGCAGCAGATCCACCTTATGAATGCCCAAATCGCCTGCCACTCCGAGCGCTGAGCGCGCTTTTTTGAAAAACCACGTGCCTTTTGTCCGATTGGCGCTCCAATACTCCGGACCTTTATGCCCGAAGCTCGTCTTGAACGAAAGAATTTTTCCCAGCTCGCCTGCCGCGATCAGTTGCCGCGCCTTTTGATGGGCGGGTACGAGGCGCTGGTTGTGGTCGACCATCAAAATCTTCCCCGAAGCGCGCGCTGCGGTGAGAATCTTCTCCGCCCCCTCGCTCGTCGTCGCCATCGGCTTTTCGCACAGCACATGCTTCCCGGCGAGCAGCGCCTGTGTGGTGATGATGTGGTGCATCTCGTTTGTCGAGCAGTCGCTGATCGCTGCAAGTTCCGGATGGTGGACGACTTCTTCCCAACTGCCAGCTACTTGTCCGCCGTACTGGGCTGCCAGTTTTTGCGCGCGCTCGGGATTGGGGTCGTAGACGAGGTGGATTTGTGTGTACGGATTGCTGCTGTACTCAGGCGCATGGCGATGCGTAGCGATCGAACCGCAGCCGATAATGCCGACTTTCAATGTCACGGTATCCTCTCCCCTTTTTCCTGGTTCCTGTCCGCCTTTTGACAGAAGCAAGGCTGAAGTCGCAGATTGTCCAGCTTGTCGGTAAATCATTTCGCAATATTCTCATTATACAGATATTTGCTCCATTGGAAAACTTCGCTTCGGCCCGCTTTTTTGTCGTGGCATGCGACTAAGAAAAACAGTCAGGGAAAAACGCCCTGACTGTCCTTTTTTGCGCTAGAGGATATCCGAAAGTTTGTATTCATAG
>NZ_JBYSWV010000048.1:0-32672 GCF_058781555.1 Brevibacillus sp. FW306-2-1A-C05A | reverse complement strand
AACGCTTAGTCATTCAAGAATCCCACCCGTACACCGCAAGGTGGAAGGCTTGCGGCTTTAGCCGTGGGAGTCTCAAGTTCAATCTTTACGTGCACAGAGTATCGGTCACAGAATTGTAATACCGCCGCCGTCAGCTTTTGAATTGGTTCAGGCTTTGGATAGGAGGATGGCAATATGGGAAACAAGTTTTTAATCGATCTTCGAATGGAGAAGCTTGAAGATGTCGCAAAAGGTATCCTTGCCATACCGTCTGTAACCGAGGCTGAACGTAAAGAAAGCGATGCGTTGTTAAAAAAGTTGATTCTAAATTCGAAGGAAAAAGTGAAATAGCAGCCTGGCCACTAAAGGTGGCCGGGCTTTTTTGTGCAATACCGCACCGTCTCTTTTGAAAAGAGGCTCATCCAATTGTCGCGAGCCGAAGAGGACGCAGCCATAACGATCCCGGTAGCAAGCAGGGAAAAAAATCAATTTGCGAACATGCGTTCTCTTGTGTTAGGATGTTTTCAACAGCAGCTAGGCATGGGGCGACGGCTGCGCGTCCAATCAATCATGTCTTTTCATGAGGCGGTGACAGCTTTGGTGTTGGCGGATTTGAAAAAGTACAGAGACAGACAGCAAGCGGTTGAGATCATTTATTTGAACAAGCGGGGCCAGACGAGCAGGCGAATCATCCGGATTCTTTTGCTGGATGAGGATAAGGGGCAGCTCAAGGCGTATTGCTATACGAGAAAGGCTTGTCGGGTGTTCGCGATTGCCGGCATTTTGGCGCTCGCGCCAGTTGCCGGGCAGTTTGTGGGGTGAGGTGGCAGGTCACGGGAGGTCGCGAGGGTCAGGAAGGGCAGGGAAGTCAGCCAAATGGTTAGATGGCTGGACAGTCAGGAAGTCGGAAAGTCGGGCGGCCGGAAGCGGAAGTCATAACGGCCGGGGAGTCGGAAAGCCGTGCAGTTGGACAGTCGGAAAGTCGTGCAGCCGGACAGTTGGAAAGCCGTGAAGCCGGAAAGCCGGAAAGCCGTGCAACCGAACAGCCAGACAGCCAGAAAAGCTGCCCCTCTGACACCCCGACCCCGAGGCAGTCAGCTCCCCTCCCCACCAACGCCATCCTTTTCACCCATCCTGTTCCAAAAGTGTTAGCCAGCTTGTGGTATAATGAAAGTGAACACAGTATTCCCCTTAGGGGCGGAGAGGGCGTGGACGCTGATGGAGTACGTTATTCTCATCGTCGTTTTTCTCGTAATCGCAGTGACTCTCTTTTCGATCAGAGCCGTCGCAAAGAGCGGAAGGAGACGCTCGTATTCGTCGTCCTCAGACAGTGGCGGAGCCTTTTATGTGGACAGCGGCCATCATCACCATCATCGCCACCACGACTCGGATGGATATGGATGCAGCCACGACAGTGGCGGTGGAGACAGCGGAGGCGGAGGCGGCGGTGGAGGTGGAGACTGAGGCTTTTTCCATGCCTCCTGATGTGTTACAATGATTGGGAAAAAGTTGATTCCAAACCATGAATGGTGCGGGCTTGAAAAAGGAGAGATGTATTATGGCAAACATCAAATTCGTACAGAGTGTAGGAACGTCCGTCGCAGGAATCCTCCTTTCAAGCGAACAGTAGCACCGTTCAAAAAAATGAGGATTCGACTGCGACTGGTTTTGGCGTAGGGCCAATCATACAACCATTTGCAGGGGGAATCCGTTTTGAATCACACAACCAATCAATCTGTTTTGCAAACTTTGGGCTGGAATGAGCATTTTGCCAATCTGTTCGCCCCTTATGCCGAGCAAGGCTACAGCGTGGGCAGAATCACGCTGGAACATAAACGCATTTATCGTCTGTTGAGCGAGCACGGCGAGCTTTTGGGCGAAGTCACGGGCAAGTTGCGCTATGAGGCGACTGGCCGCGAGGATTATCCGGCGGTAGGAGACTGGGTCGTCATCACGGCGCGTCCCGAGGAAAAGAAAGCCTCGATTCATGCAGTGCTGCCGCGCAAGAGCAAGTTTTCCCGCAAAGCTGCGGGAGACAGCGTCGAAGAGCAGATCGTGGCTGCCAACGTCGATACCGTATTTTTAGTGAATGCCTTAAACAACGATTTTAATATACGCAGGATGGAGCGCTATCTCATCCTCGCCTGGGAAAGCGGAGCCAATCCGGTGATCGTGCTTTCAAAAGCCGACTTGTGCGACGATCTGGAGCAGCGCATCGCGGACGTAGAAAGCGTCGCGATTGGCGTGCCTGTGCACGTAGTCAGCGCAGAGCGGGGAGAAGGGCTGGAACAGCTTGCCCCGTACCTGGGGTGTGGCCAGACAGTGGCGCTCATGGGGTCCTCTGGTGTCGGCAAGTCTACCTTAATCAACAAGCTGAGCGGAGCAGAGCAGCAAAAAGTAAACAAAGTGCGCGAGGGAGACGATCGCGGCCGCCATACGACTACTCACCGCGAGCTGTTCCAGCTTCCGGACGGCGCTCTCATGATCGACACACCGGGCATGCGCGAGCTGCAGCTATGGGAAGCGGATGAGGGGTTCCGCGGAGCATTTGACGATATCGAGCAACTGGCGGAAACGTGTCGATTCAACGATTGCCAGCACGGGCGGGAGCCAGGGTGCGCCGTTCGGGCGGCGATTGAGGACGGTTCGCTGGAAAAAGCTCGCTTCGACAGCTATTTGAAGCTTCAGCGCGAACTGGCCCATCTGGCTCGCAAGGAAGATGCAAGGCTGGCAGCAGCAGAGAAGGACAAGTGGAAAAAAATCACCATGCAAGCGCGAAGCAAAAAGCCGAAGCGATAAAACGCAAGAGTCCTCGGACAACCGGGGGCTCTTTTCGTTTGGAGACAGGGCAAGCGCGCGGCTCGACTTTCAGAAATTTACGCTTGATTCCAGCAAGCCAGTTGTGATAGATTGGGGCAAGACCCAGCAATCGTGCTGGATAAACCGCATACGAAGTGCTCGTATAATTTTGGGAATAAGGCCCAACAGTTTCTACCGGGTGACCGTAAATCACCTGACTACGAGTGAAATCGCGTTCCATCGACTGCGCTTATCGCTGTTTCCTGTTCCATGTGACAGGAGAAAGTGGGTCGTCTGGTCGAAAGGACGCTGACACGCTTTTTTGTGGCGTGTTATACCTGAGGGAGAAAAGCCCCGAGGGACAGTTTCACTTGGCGTTGGTTTTATCACCTGAGCCTGCCTGTGACCTGTCCGTTCGGGGCTTTATTTTTTTTTTCGTCGATGGAATCCAGAAAAGTGGATATCGACAAAAAGGACAAGCGCCGTTCGCCCGAACAACTCGGCGAAGCGAAGTGTTCTCATTTGGTTGGACTAGCGTCGTTTGCTGGCACGCTAGAGTTGATGGAGGAGGAAGAAAACATGAAAGAATTGCAAGAACGCATCGTACAAGACGGCAAGGTGCTGTCCGCATCCGTGTTGAAGGTGGATGCGTTTTTGAACCATCAGGTAGACCCCCAATTGACGATGAAGATCGGCGAGCGTTTCGCCCAGCTTTTTGCCGACGAGAAAATTACGAAAGTCTTGACGATCGAGGCGAGCGGCATTCATTTTGCGCTGGCGACGTCGTTCGCTTTGGGTGTGCCTTTTGTGTACGCGAAAAAGAAAAAGGCAGTGACGCTGACAGAAGAGGTGTACTCGGCTCCTGTCCACTCCTTTACCCGCCAGGAAACGTATCAGATCAGCGTGTCCAAGCAGTATTTGTCGCCGGATGACCGCGTGCTGATCGTGGACGATTTTCTCGCGACCGGGGCTGCGCTGATCGGGTTGACCCAGATTATTAAAGACGCCAACGCTCACCTGGTCGGCATCGGAGCCGTGATCGAGAAAAGCTTCCAGGAAGGCCGTAGATTGCTGGAGCAAGCGGGTGTCCGCATTGAGTCTTTGGCGCGCATCGCGTCCATGTCTCCAGAGGGCATTCAGTTCATTCAAGCGGAAACTGTCCGTGTCTAAATCCTATTACTAGAGGAGAGTAGAATACCTCATGCTATCCAAACAGAAGATAGTTACTTTAGGTCTGCAGCACGTACTTGCGATGTATGCGGGTGCTGTCGTCGTACCGCTTATCATTGGCGGGGCCCTGAACCTGACTCCTGCGCAGATTGCTTACTTGATCGCCGCCGATTTGTTCACGTGCGGGATCGCTACGTTGCTGCAAGTCATCGGGACGCGCTACACAGGGATTCGTCTCCCGGTTGTGCTTGGCTGTACGTTTACTGCCGTAGGTCCGATTATCGCGATTGCCTCCACGAGCAATCTGGCCACGGCTTATGGAGCGATAATCGTCTCCGGTCTGTTCGTCGTCTTGGCTGCTCCGTTATTTGGCAAGCTGCTGCGGTTTTTCCCGACCGTGGTGCAAGGCTCTGTCGTGACCATTATCGGTCTGTCGCTCATTCCTGTGGCGATGAACAACGCCGCCGGTGGACAAGGCATGCCGGACTTCGGCTCTCCGCGCAACCTGCTGCTCGCGCTCGGAACATTGGCTATTATTTTGTTTATTAATCGCTTCTTTACCGGATTTATTCGCGCGATTTCCGTCTTGCTCGGCCTTGTCGTCGGGACAGTCGTCGCGTACATGATGGGCATGGTCAGCTTCGCCAGCGTGGCGGAAGCGTCCTGGTTCAGCGTAGTCGAGCCGTTTTACTTCGGCGCGCCGCAATTTTCGATTGTGGCGATTGTGACGATGATCTTGGTCAACATCATTAGTATGGCAGAGTCGACTGGCGTTTATTTTGCGCTCGGAAAAGTAACCGAGACGAAAGTAACGGACAAGGACGTCGTCAAAGGCTTGCGCGGCGAAGGAATCGCGATTGTTCTGGGCGGCATTTTCAACGCGTTCCCATACACTGCCTTCTCGCAAAACGTAGGGCTCGTTTCCTTGACAGGGATCAAAACCCGCGACGTCATGATCGGGGCTGGCGGATTGCTGGTTGTGCTGGGGCTTTTGCCAAAGCTGGCTGCGCTGACGACGGTCGTCCCCAATGCCGTATTGGGCGGCGCGATGATCGCGATGTTCGGGATGGTAGTCGCATCCGGAATCAACATTTTGTCGCACGTAGATCTTCGCCAAAATGAAAATCTGCTGATCGCCGCTTGCAGTATCGCGGTCGGCCTCGGCTCCGCCGCTGTGCCGAGCATGTTTGACCAACTGCCGACCATGGTGAAAATGATGCTGCAAAACGGTATCGTGACAGGCTCGCTGACAGCGGTTGTGTTGAACATTTTGCTGGTGCATACGAATAAAAAAGTCAACCAGGCTGCCGTGCCAAGCACGATCTCGGAAGCGTCCTGATCGGCTTAACCAAAGCTTCGACAGCTTCACTCATACATGAACCGCCATTCTCTCGCTTGCGTGCAGAGGATGGCGGTTTTTTCGCTTCTACAAAGTGACGATGGCATCCGAAAAATTGCAACCGAACGAGAAGGGGCAGGTCGCATGGGACATGTTTGTCGGGGAAGTGAGGTTTTGTGGAAATGGGAGGCGGGGAAAGCAGGATAGCAAGGCAGCAGCAAGGCAGCAGCAAGGCAGCAACGCATCCACTAGCCAGCTCATAAAAAAGGCTCTCGCGAGGTTGGCAAGCGTCCAACGGTCTTGGCCAAGTCGGACATAGGATGGCTATGTACGAAATCACTTGGGAAGGACAGATGAGTGTATGGCTACCTTTCGAGAAGCGTTGAGAGCCAAGAATCACCTGGTGAAGAGGTGGAAGCGGATGCCTGGTGTCATGGGGATCGGCGTCGGATATGTAAACGGCAAGAACAGCAAAAAAGGAGCTTGCGTCGTACTGTACACGCTGGACGCGAGCGCGGCGGTGAAAAAAGGCTGCCCGAGCTGTGTCGCCGTCAAACGGAAAAAGGGCGGGAAAAGTCCGAGAATTACGTCGCACATCGCGGTTCCCGTGCGGACGGTTACCTCCGGCAGATGCACTAGCCATCAAAAGCTGCGCTCGACTGCCAACTATCGCCGGAGAATCCGTCCGGTGATAGCGGGCGCAAGCGTCGGATATCCCGGGGCTTCGGGGACTGCGGGCTTGATCGTGACAGGAGCGATCCGCCGCGCCCAGCGTTTTTTGCTGAGCAACAACCACGTTTTGAACCGGAACAACTCGGGCGGCTATTCCGAGACGATCCAGCCGGGAGGGGCGGATGGCGGGCGTTCCGGGCGCGATCGGATTGGACAACTGTACCGCTTCGTCCGGCTGCGGAAAAATGCAGTGAATGAGATGGATGCGGCACTGAGCATTCCCACTTCGAACGACCTGCTCGCTCCGCGCTATGCGAAAATCGGCACCGTTCCGGGCTACGTCCACTCTTACGCTATCGGGAGCCGCTTGAAAAAGGTCGGCCGCTCGACAGGCTTTGTCAGTGGCATCGTGGAATCCACCCACACGGACATCAACGTCGATTACGGCGACTACGGCGGTCTGGGAACGATCCGCTTCCGCAACCAGACGGTCATCAGAAGCGCGGCGCCGATTTCGTTGCCGGGAGACTCCGGTTCGGTCTGGCTGACGGCAAACAATTACGCGGCCGCGGTCAACTTCGCAGGCTCCGCCGATGGCAGACTGTCGATCACGTTTCCGATCCACAGGGCGATGCGCGCCTTTGGGGTGCGTGTAGCGCAGCCAACGACGGCTCCGTCCAGAAAACGGGGCAAGCGCCGCAGACGGCGAAACGTCAGGAAGTGACCTGCAGCTCGGAAGCGAGATCATCCAGACAGGCGAGCACTTCGTCCGAACGCGCTTCGAGGACGGCAAAGGCCATCTCCGCTTCCTTTTGCTTGCCGGAGGAAGCGAGCGTGTAAATGTGGCGGATAGCTTCGTGAAACCGTTTGTGTGGCTCTGCCAGTCGGCGGAAGGAAGCAAGCGAGCTGATCGCCTGGTTTTGTTTCGCTTCGTCGTACCAGACGCCCAGGCGGCAGCGGTGATGGTCGACGAGATCCTTTTCCTCGATCGTATGATAGCCGAGCAGGAAGTTGTACACCCACCATTTCCACAGGAGATGATCGGTCTTGACGATGCGCAGGCTGTGCTTCGTTTTTAGACGGGCCACCTGGCTGATGCTGCCTTTGTGCAGGCTGTTGATGCCTGCCCCGATTTCGTAGATGTTTTTTCCGGCGTGGGAGACGTGGTTGAAAATCTGCTCCATATTGCTCTCAACCTGGGATATGCGCATGTAAATATCTTCGGTAGAGGCCGACTGTTCTTCTGTCAAAGAAGCGATATGTCCGGTCGCATGCCCCACTTGCTCGACATTTTGCACAATCTCTCCCAACAGCTCGATAGCTTCGCGTGTTTGCGTCGCTTTGTCGGTGAAGTGGACGCCGAGCAGCGCGGCTGTTTCCTTCACCTGATTGGCATCTTGCCGGACGGCTTCCATCGTGCCGGAGATGCTTTGCACGGATTGCTTGGTTTGTTCGGCGAGCTTGCGCACTTCTTCTGCGACGATGGAAAAACCTCGCCCGTGCTCGCCTGCCCGAGCGGCTTCAATCGACGCGTTTAAGGCGAGCAGATTCGTCTGATCGGCGACGCTGCGGATCACCTGCACCACCTGGGAGACGGCTTCGATGGAACTCATCAGGGAGGAGATTTTTGTCTGCATCTCCGCAAATTCCTCCGCCATGGACAGGAAGCTTGTCAGCGACGTCTGAATGATTTGTTGGCCCGCAGTAGCCTGCTCTATGGTCGTAGAGGCATTTTCTGCTACCTGGACAGCGGATTGGGCCACTTTTTGCACCGATTCTGACAATTGCTCGGCCGCCTGTCTGACATTACCCGCCTCCACCGTGGTTGTGTCGAGAGTATCCAGCACATGCTTGATTTTGTCGATTTGCATGACCAGCTCCAGGACATTCCCCAGCCGGTCAATGACTTTATAATCGTTATCCTCCTGGTACGCTTCCAGAACGATCTGGGAATCGAGAGTGAGCAGCTTGATTAAAGCCAGCAAAGTCGAGGACAACTCGTCCGGCTTTCTGGCATACGTGTCTACGATGGCGGGAATCAAAAATTCGTACAGCCGCATGTAAGAGCCGGTGTACCATTCCGGGGCAAGTCCGATTTTGCTGTGGACTTCCCCGATTTTTTCCCGTCCTGCTACATAGGCTTCGTTCAGTTGGGCGTCGGGAAGCGATTGCAGGTAATGGCGAAAAGAACCTGCAAGACGGCCCACTGTCGTATTCGCTTCAATGATTTTCATCAAATTCGCATAGTGGCCGAGCATCTGGTAATGACGCTCAGTAATGGCATCGAGATGCTCGGTAATGAGCGGTTCGATTTGTGCGAGTCGTTTGAGATCCTCGCTGTTCATTTGCAAAAAGTTCACCTTTGCTCGCAACTGCTCGGTCATCTGAATATCGCTTTCCTGAATCGGGGCAGTCTGTGATCGCGCCCAACGCTTCCCAAACATAGAATCCCTCCGCTTTTTTATGAAAAACTGACCGATTCTTGACGCAGAAGAGGCCAGTTGCTGTAATGGAAATAGGTCAAACTGCCTACCTGATTATACCATTTAAGGAAGAATTGAACCTGTGGAACTACTGGGAATTTGTGAAATGTTTATGTAAGTTATGAAAAAGATCGAAAGCGTTATCAATCGAAAAACGTCATATGCGGCTTTGCTTCCCGGTAATAGGCGAGACGATCCTGCAAGTTGCCTGTGTGCAGCTCGAACTTGTGCCCGTCGGGGTCTGTGAAATAGAGGGAGCGCTTGTCCCGCTCATCGCGCTCTCTGCCGGGGAGAATGTGGACACCGTGCTGCTCCAGATGGCGCTTCCAGTCTGCAAAGGCTTCTTCGGCAACGGAGAAGGCGATATGGGTGTAGGACAGGGCAATTTCGTTGCGGGGGATGTCGCGCTCTTCGTTCAACGCCAGCCAATAGCCGTTCCAGTCGAAGTAGGCCAGTTTTCTGCCGCGAACGAGCGGCTTGGCGCCGAGTACATCGCGGTAAAAACAAAAAGAACGCTCCAGGTCGGAAACAGAAAACAGGAAATGGTTGATTCCGGTCAATGGCTGCATGACATCGCCTCTTTCGCTTTTTTGAATGTACCTTCTTGATCGTGATGAGATCATTGTACGTCAGCGAGACGACTGTTTGCCATGGCAGAACAGCAGGGCCGACGAGCAATAGGCTGCCCTTGATTGGCAGCAAAACAGGCAGCCCGATAGCATCCGGTCTGCCTGTTTTGCCTTTTTGCGAAGCAGTATGCTTACGACTGGGATTGGCCTTGCTGCGCTTGCCCCTGTGTTTGCAGCGTGGACTGAACCTGCGACACCATTGTTTGCGCCTGGGCAATTTCCTGCGAAGCCTGTTTCAGCGCTTCCTCGGCGAGCTGCGGATTGGCAGCGGATTGCTCGATGGCTTGCGTAATCATATTTTTCGCGAGAGTGGTCGCCACTTCGGCTTTTTTCAGCGAATCAGTGTTGATTTGCGTTGGCATGTCAGTTCCTCCTTGGGCAGAAGATTGGTTTGGCACACCGTTATAATTTCTCCCGTTTGGCCGCGATTATGTATGAAAAGGCACGTGCCCAACCGTTTGCAGCGCAGGCTGCATACCTTTGTAGGAGGGGAGGAATGGGTGATGAAGAAAAAGTGGGTAGGGGTTGTCCGGCAGGCGGAGCAGGCTTTTTGGACCATTGTGTTTTCGGCACAGCGGCGAGTCGGGGAACGGGGCAGAATTTTGCCCAAGCGGTTTAATTCGAAAAACAAAATTCGTCGGTTTTTGACCCGGTTCATGACGCCTTGCCTCGCGAATCGCGTGATCGGCAACCTCGATCTGAGACGGATCAAGGGACGGCTGGCCGTTCCGGTAGGAGATGGAATCGGTGCGGCGCCGATTGTCAAATCACAAATTTTGAAGAAAAGCGAGAGGTGCGTGACGCTCGCTGTCTGGTTTCAATTTGACCCGAGCGACCGCTTTTTTCTTGTCTACCAGTTGAAAAAGCAGCCGGATGGGCGCTGGATCGTGGTAGGCCGCCATCCGCTGGACTATCCGTTCAATCGGCCTGGACAGCTTTTCCGGATAGTGCCTGGCTGTTGCAAGCCTTGTGTGCGGGGATGCAAGCGGGTGAGAAGGAGGGTCCGGCGAAGGTGAGCGTGGGGGAGGGAAAACAAATTTTTGGAGAGAAGTGGTAACATTTTGCGCCTGACTTCGTTTGTATGAAAGGGAGGTGGGAGATGAAGGCACAACTATGGAGCGAATGGTTCGCCGAATACCAGCAGCCGCTGTACCGCTATTTGTACCGGATGTGCGGTTCGCGCGAGGTGGCCGAGGAGCTGTTGCAGGAGACGTTTTACCGTGCCATGCTCTCCCTCTCGATTCAGGATGCCCGACAGGCGCGGGCGTGGCTCTACAAAGTGGCGCGGCATTTGTACATCGACTGGCTGCGCAAACAAACGTCGGAAAAAAGCATGCTGGAAAACATCCGCCGTCTGTTCAGCGCGTCCTCGCGCACGTATGAGCCGGAAACGATGTATCGCCAAAAAGAGGACAAGCAGCGGGCAGAGTGGATTTTGCAGCAACTGCCCGAGCGGATGAGGACGATCCTCTACCTGCGCGAGATCGAGGAATTTTCCTATCAGGAGCTGGCGGAGACGCTTGCGATGAGCCTCGATCAGGTAAAAGTCACGCTGCACCGGGCGCGAAAAAAATTTCGCGAGTGGGAGAAGCGAGTGGAAGGAGGAATGGACGATGGAGGATGACAAGCTGCGCGAAAGGCTTGATGTGTCCGAGATAGTCTGGGACGAAAAAAGGGCGCGACGCCTGATCTGGCGGTCGCGGTTTGCGCTGTGGAGAAATATGGCGCAAGTATTGCTCGCCATATGGTTTTTGTACATGCTCTACATGCTGGTGATTCAGATCGGCTATGCGAAGCTGGGCAAGGAGGACGACCTGGTCCGCTACGCCGCGACCTTGGTCGAGACGCATTACCCGGGCTTGAAGGTGAACAAGTCGGGGCACACGCCGGTGTCGCTGTCTCCCTGGCTGACGCAAGAGACGACGCTTCTCCTGTACAAGCAGCTTGGCAAGTGGGAGGAGGTCGTCGGCACGGTGACGGTCAAAAAGCCGCTCTGGGGCAAGCTTGCGTACGACATCCACTATCAGCAAAAGCAGCTCGACGACCGGGACGGAACGTTTCGTTTTGCCCTGCCGCTGTCGCTGCTCGGCAAAAAGCCTCTGGAAGTGCGCGAGGAGCAGAACGAGCTGTGGGAGCAGCTCGCCCATATGGAGGACGGCTACGTAGCGGAGATGGCGTTTTCCACGCTGCAGCCGTACGAGCCGCTGCAACTCTTCAAGCTGCTGGAAAAGTACGATCTGTCTGTGCTGCAGATGGCCGTGTACGGAGGCGAGCTGAAAACCTTTCAGCCGACGCATACGCGAAGCGGCAGTACCATCCGCGTCCCGCACCTGGTGCTGAGGCCGGCAGTTCACTACAGCGAGGGAGGAAGCATGAGCTACGAGACGACGATGGATTTGCCCGAATCGGTGGAGGAGGCGACCAATCAGCTCATTCCTGATTTGGAATGGATGCAGTCCTATGCGCCTGATGAGTTCGATGTGTATGACGACAAGCGTCTCGCCTATTTGCGCGAAAACGGAATCGCCGTCTATGGCGCCGTCGTCACAGGACCGATTCGCGAGTTGGAGAAGCTGCGTGCCGAGCCTGAGCTGCACCGCTTTCAGTTGGGCAGGATTGCCGTATGGAACTGGTAGCCACATTTTTTTAAAATCCGGTCTTGATTTTGGGACGACTTGCCTGTAAAATACGTAAGTGTTGCGGCACTTTGCAGATTTTGTCGAACAAAGTGGAGCAACGTCGTGTGAGCAAATCGGGAAGTAGCTCAGCTTGGTAGAGTACTTGGCTTGGGACCAAGGGGTCGCAGGTTCGAATCCTGTCTTCCCGACCATTTTGCACACGAACGGGCCGGTATGGCGGAATTGGCAGACGCGCGCGACTCAAAATCGTGAGGGAAACCGTGGGGGTTCAAGTCCCTCTACCGGCACCAGCAATCCATACATATGGTTTTTGTTATAAGGTGGGGAACAGCGAGCAAATCCTGTTTCTCACTTTTTTCATTTTCGGGCGCCGCTTTGAGTTACAAATTAGTGAAAATGGACAAAGAAAAAGTCAACGATGAGAGTTGACTTTAGGAACCATATATCTTCTACTGAAGTGTCATAAAGATAAAAGCTATTGTAACCAGCAGGAAGAGGACAAACAAAACCCCAAACACTATAGAGGTGTTTGCTGCTTTATTAAATCGAGCAATATTAGAGTTCTTTAATGACTCAATAGAACTAAAAAAACTTTTCATTGCCCCCACAAAAAACAACAGTGTAAAAAAGCAAAAAAATATAGCAAGATCATCCCTCCCTCAATACATTAATGTTTTCTTCGTTTTTCTCGCTCTTTCGCATGTTTTCATCTTTGACGCACGAAGCGCTTGAGGATAATATTTGACGGAGAGTGAATATATGGAATGGACCTGTTGGCGGGAATGTAATAGACATTCTTTTGCAGGAAAAAGGGGATTGCGACTGACTAAGTACGACTTTGCGCACTTGAAATAGTCTTTGCTTAACAATGTCACTGCTGTTCTTTATTATGAATTTGAGACAAGCTTCTTCTATGCAAAGAGAAAAAGGAGGCGGATATCGTGAGACTTGCGGGAAAACGTGTAGTCTGCTTTGTAGAAAGCGAATTTGAAGATTTGGAGCTGTGGTACCCGGTGCTGAGGCTGCGCGAGGAAGGGGCGACTGTCCATTTGGCGGGGCCGCAGGCGGGACACGCCTACATCGGAAAATACGGCGTGCCGTGCGAGGTGGACAAGGCATTGAGCGAGCTTGATCCGGCGCAGTACGACGGCGTGCTCGTGCCGGGTGGCTGGGCGCCGGACAAGCTTCGCCGCTATCCGGAGGTGCTTTCGTTTGTCCGTGCCATGCACGAGGCGAAAAAGCCGATCGGCCACATTTGCCACGCGGGCTGGGTGCTCGCCTCGGCAAAAATTTTGGCCGGAGTGAAGACGACCTCTACGCCTGGCATCAAGGATGACATGGAGAACGCAGGGGCAGTGTGGGTCGACGAAGAGGTGGTCGTCGATGGGCACATCGTCGGTTCCCGCCGTCCGCCTGATTTGCCGGCGTACGCGAAGGCTTTCGCGGATTTGTTGGCTGAAAACTAAGGACAAGCAGCGCAGTTGCAACAAAAATAGGCACGCTCGTTGACAAAACGCCAGGCGTGCCTTTTTTTTATGAGCTTGGCCTCTTGGTGTTCTTCCAGGGCGGGTCCCCCCACTCGTGGATTTTGTTGCTGGCCGTGTAAAACAAAAACGGGATCAAAAAAGCGAGCAGCGCGCCGCCAAAGGTGAGAAACGGGGGCAGCGAGCCCAAATATTTCATCATGCTGGTCACCTTCCTTCTACTTTTTCCGAACGGTTGATGGAGCCGACATTTCGCAAGTACACCTTGGCTTCGACGTGGATTTCGCTCTTTTCGTACAGGCGCTGCCCTTTTTCCCAATCGTGCTGGATCTGCTTCCAGAGCGAGTAGTCTTTTTGGCGGATATTGCTGCCCAGCTTGATGACATCGGCTTTCATTTCCTTGTGCACTTTCTGGATCGTATCCCGGCACATCCGCTCGATTTCTTTTGCGAACGCTTGCTCCAGCTTCTTCGTCTCTTCCTTGCTGAGAAAATCCATCAGCGCGTAGGCTTCTGCCAAAATGCCCTCGCACTCGATTTGGATCGTGAAAATAAAGTGCTGCTTGTCGCGCAAATCTTGTACGATAGAATGCTTCGTCCCCTGGATGTTCAGGACGACCAAATCGTTTTTGACCTTGGCTTTTAACAGTCCCCCGTTAATATTCCCCGTCAAGAAATTCAAGCCCTCGGTTTCTTCTTCGCCAAGAAAGCCGACCATTTGGTTGCGATTGGAAAACACAGCGCTGCCCGCCATTTTGATTTCGTTTTTTTCCGCCCGCACTCTCGGAATGACGAAGCTGAACGGGTTGAGCAGCTCCTCGTGAACATCTCCCACTCTGACCTCGGGAAGCATGCGCGCATTTCGATCGATGTTTTCACCAATCGAGTTGATGTAGAGCGCGGGCAGCTTTTCCGTTTTCGGCTTGACCTCGATAATGCTTTTGGCCGGGCCATTGGAGATAAAGACTTTGCTGCTTCGCCTGGAATCGGGATCGCGCAGCAAAAAATCCATGGCGTTGGCAAAGCCGTTTTCGGAGCGGGCCACTTCTTCCGAGATGACGAGAATCTTGAGGTGCTGGTAAAACGGAGCGCGACTGGTTCGGGTAGCCAGCTCGCGGGAAACCTCGAAAAGCGAATCCCCCTCCGAGGAGAGGTTGAGAAACGCTTCGTTCGTCGTGTTTTGTCCGCCACCGCCGCCCTGGTTGCCTGCGATCAGTCCGCCAGGGATGACGAGCTGGTGGGTGACGAGGAAGCGCTGCTTGACCCGTGGTTTTCCCGGCGATTCTTTCGCAGCCCGTTTTTCGGCCTCGTTGGAGCGGGGGGCATCAATGGCGACACCGACGACAAAGCCGCGTTCCTCAATCTGCACCTGGTCCCAGCAGCCCGTGACCAGCGTGCACAAGAGAACGACCATGCAGGCCAGAGTAAAACGCCTATTCATGGCCCCTCACCCCGCGGATGATGGCGAGCAGCAGTAGCAGGATGGGGCACAGGTAGACGATAATCATTCCGAAATACGTCACATAGTCGGCAAACGTAAAGAAGTCGACCAGATTTTGCGGGAGCATCGCGACGAAGTAAATAATCGGCGACAAGAGCAGGATCCAGACCAGTTTTTTTACGTTGCGGAACATCGACGCTAAATTGAGGATCGTGATATCGAGCCACATCATGCACGTATCGAAAATCGTCATGATCCAGATCGCAAAAAAGATCGATTCGACCCGCTCGAAAAAACCGCCGGGAATTTCCACTTCTTTCGCAAGATCAATCGTCGGGTACGTCAAGTTTTTGGCGACCTCGGCCGAAAAGACGCCGATGACGAAAATGTAGATCGTCAAGTAGAGGGCCACCGGGATGAACAGCCCGAGCGCCATGGCCTTTGTTCCGTCTTTTGGCCGTTTCATCAGCATCGTATAGAAGAGAATGATTTCGAACCCGGAGTAGGAAAGCCCCACCGCTTGCGAGCCGTCCAGCAAGGAGCGCCAGTCGGATGAGAAAAAGGGGCGAACGTTTTCGACTTCGATCAATTGCGAGGTGAACAGCAAGACGAAAAACATCACGACCAGGACGACTGGCAAAAACAACAGGTTGAGCCGCAGCATGGAGATGCGCGATCCCGCCACGGCATACTGGACGATCAACAGAAAGCTCAACGTAATCATTTCGACTGGGGTGTTGTAAAACAAATACTGCTTGGCGATGTTGCCGATCGCGCTAATCTCGAAGGACACGAACAGCATCGTGTACAGACAGACGAGCAAGGTCAGGACGTAGCCGACCGGCTTGCTTGCGATCATCGAGGTGTACTCGAAAAAAGTTTGCCTGGGGAAGCGGGCGGCGAGCTTGGCGAGCAGCCAGCCGATCAGAAAGGCGATCAGGCCGCTGATGACGACGGAAATCCAGCCGTCGAATCCGCTGGTCGCTTTGGCGAGCCCGCGCGGGAAGGTCAGGATGCCGACACCGATCGTAACCGCGGCGATGTTGATACCCATATGATTTTTGGTGAGCATTTTATCTGACAAGGTTTGTGCACTCATTTGGAGTCCCCTGTTCTCATTCGGATTTCATCTTCTGGGTGCAGGACTTCGGGACGGTCTTTTAAAAAGGTGACAGGCGCGCGCAAAATCAAGTCTTTCCAGTCTCTGGGCATTTGCGGGGCAAACGGAGCCAGGTACGGATGGCCGATGCTCGTCAGATTGGACAGGTGGATGATGATCGTAATCAGGCTTAGCACGACGCCGTACACCCCGAAGATGGCGGCGGCAAACATGGCGAAAAACCGGATCATGCGAAACGCGATCGCCAGGTGGTACGACGGAATGGCAAAGGACGAAATCGCTGTCAGCGCTACGACGATGACCATGACCGGGCTGACGATCCCGGCTGATACCGCGGCGTCGCCGATGACGAGACCGCCGACGATGCCGACCGTCTGGCCAATCGGTTTGGGCAGACGCAGCCCCGCCTCCTGCAACAGCTCCATCGTCGTAATCATCATGATCGACTCCACGAAAGCCGGAAATGGAACGCCGTCCCGTGTGGCGGCAATGGAGAAGGCGAGATCGGACGGAATCAGGCCAGGGTGAAACGTGACCAGGGCGATGTAGAGCGACGGCGAAAATACAGCGAAAAAAGCGGCCAAATAACGCAAGAGCCGGGTCAGTGTGCCGACGATCCAACGCTCGTAGTAGTCCTCGGGAGAGTGCATGAGCAGACCGAGCGTGACGGGGAGAATCAGTACCATCGGCGTGCCGTCCAGCATGATCGCGACCCGCCCTTGAAACAGGGCGGCACTCACCTTGTCCGGGCGCTCCGTATTGTGCACCTGGGGGAAGGGCGAGAGAAAATCGTCCTCGATCCACTGCTCGATAAACCCTGACTCTTCTACTTCATCAATGTCGATGGTGGCGATTCTGCGGTGAACTTCCTTGACCAAATTGTGATCCACAATATTGTCGATGTAGGCGACGATCAGCTCGGTTTTGCTGCGCGTTCCTACCAGGGTGCTATCAAAGCGCAGGCTCGGGTCCTTTACTCTTCTGCGGATCAGCACCGTGTTGTCCCGGATGCTTTCAGTGAAGCCGTCGCGTGGACCGCGCACAAGCCCTTCGGAGACGGGCTCCTCGATGGCCCGGGACTTCCAGCCTTTGCTGTCAATGAGGATGATCTCGCTCGTGCCGTCGACAAAAATGGCGGTATCTCCGGACAAAATACAGTCGATGGTGGCTGCGAGAGACGTTTCTTTTTTTATTTCGACAACGGACAAGACCTCATCAAAAAGCAGGTTGAGGATCGCATCTGGTTCAGTAGGAACGGTTTTTTCCGCGGTAGAGATCATCAACTGGATATGGCCCAGCACTTGCGTATGGAGCATATCCGCATTGGCCAGACCATCAATCGCAATGACGGCGCACGGATGGTTGCTGTTGCCGATGAGAAAGCTGCGGATCAGCAGATCGTGAGGGTTGCCAAGCAAGGAGCGAAACAGGTCCATGTTTTCCTGCAGGCTGCTGGACAGCTTTTTGCCGGCAAGCTGTGGCTGTGACTGCTGCATGTGCTGTATGAGGGGAGAGGTTTTCTTTTTGCGTCGCTGGGCGAAAAATTTTCGCATCATGGAAGTCCCTCCCGTTCAAAATGCGAATAGCATGTTAGTGCGATTTTTTCCAGAACAAAGGGAATTTATGCGGATGAAAGTTCCACGACAAACTTTCGCACAAAGAATTGAACAACCCTATGAGGTATGATACATTCGGCATGGTAGAATAGAGAGTAGTAGAGAGAGTAGGAAAGACGGAGAAGGGTGGAATCGTAGTGCTTGACAGTCAAGTTTTGGTTCGGGAGACAGACTTTGCGAAACTCGCGCATGCATGGGAAGAGCTGGCGCAAGCGATGGCCGGGCAGGGAGATCAAGCGACTCCTGCCAAGCTGAAGCAGCTTGCAAAAAAAACGCGGAAAGCCGAGCTGAACATCGCTTTCTGTGGACACTTTTCCGCAGGGAAGTCCACGATGATTAATACGCTGCTGGGGGTCAGCCTGCTGCCCTCCAATCCGATTCCGACCAGCGCCAATGTCGTGAAGATCCGCGGTGGCGAAAAAGCTGCTCGCGTCTATACAATGAACGGCGACGTCGTGACGTTTGATCCGGATACGGAGATGGAGAAGCTCAAGCAGTTTGCCGTTGATGGAGATACCGTGGAGTCTGTAGAAGTCTCCTATCCGGGAACGCTTCTCGACGAGCATTCCAGCCTGCTCGACACGCCAGGGATCGACTCGACCGACGCCGCGCACAAAATCGCGACGGAATCCGCGCTGCACCTGGCTGACGTCGTCATTTACATGATGGATTACAACCACGTCCAGGCAGAGGAAAACTTCAACTTTACGAAAACCTTGAAAGATCGCGGCAAGCCAGTCTATCTGGTTGTGAACATGATTGACAAGCACATTGACTTTGAGCTTGATTTTGAGAGCTACAAGGAAAGTGTGGAGGAAGCGTTCGCGACCTGGAACATTCATCCCGATGGCATTTTTTACACCTCGCTCGCGGAGCCGGACCATCCGGAAAACCAGTACGCGGAGTTTCGGCAAAAGCTGCTGGCGATGATCGCTGGACGCGAGGAGCTGGTAGGCAAAAGCGTTCGCAGCGCTGCCGAGCATTTGATCGAGGAACACGTCCAGGCGGTAAAGGCCAGCCATGCCTCCAAGCGTCAGGAGCTGGAAAGCAAGCTGGACAGCCTGGAGCTGGCAGACGTAGATAGCCGCGATGCCCAAGGGGTGTCCGCCGCGCTTGCCCAGGCAGAGGCGCTCATGGCGTCGCTGAAAAACCGCACAGCAGAAGCGCGCGCCCAGATGGAAAAAGACTTGGGCTCGCTGCTCGACAACGCCCGGTTGACGTACTACAGCACGAACGAAGCGGCGCAAAGCTACCTGGAGAGCCGCAAGCCTGGCTTCAAGGTGGGCTTTTTGTTTGCGGGGAAAAAGACCGAGGAAGAGCGCCAGCGCCGCGAGGAAGCGCTGTTGGCCGAGTTCCGCGAAAAAGTGGCGGGCAATCTCGACTTCCATTTCAAGGAACTGATGAGCAAGCAGCTTCAAGCGCATGACATCCGCGACGAGGAGTACCACGCGCGTGTCCATGCGACCGAGATCGCAATAACGGGCGAGTTCCTGGCCAAGCACATCAAGGATGGGGCGGCTTCCCGCGAGTATGTGATGAACTACTGTACAGACGTCGCGAACGCGATCAAGCTGGAGTACAGACGCGCGGGTCTTCTGTTCATCGAGGAAGTCGTCGGACGCCTGGAGAGCCAAAGCGAGCAGGAGAGCGCGGCACAGCTCGAACGCCTTGGCGTCCTGCGCGAGATGGCTTCGCTGCATGAACAGCTTGCAAGCCTCACCGCGAGCGAAGAAAACACGAGAGAAAGATTGCAGGCAATCATGCGTGAAGGAGAATAGGAATCATGAATCAGCTTCGAGACAAACTTGTGGCGGCCGCAGAACGGCTGCGCCGCGCAAGCCATGAAATCGTTTCCGTACCAGGGATGCAACAACAGGCGCTGGCGATGCAGGAGCGGGCAGAGCGCCTGACCGCCAACCGCTTCACGGTCGCCTTGTTCGGCGCATTCAGCGCCGGAAAATCTTCTTTTGCCAATGCGTTGATGGGCGATCTCGTCCTGCCTGTATCGCCGAACCCGACGACGGCGGCGATCAACAAAATCATGCCGCCAAGCGCGGAGCACCCGCACGGCACGGTGCGCGTGGTGCTGAAACAAAGAGACGCGGTGGAGCAGGACGTGCTGCGCTCGCTCGCCGTTTTTGGACTGCATGCCGCAAGCCTGGAAGGCGCGCTGTCCGAACTGAACAAAATTGACGTGGCGCAAATTCCGCCGACAGCGAAGCCGCACTACACGTTTTTGAAAGCCGTCACGAAAGGTCTCCCCGAGATGGACACGCATCTGGGCGGAGAGCTGATCGTGGACATGCAAGCATTTAAAAGCTTCGTCGCCAAAGAAGAAAAGGCTTGCTTTGCCGAATACATCGAGCTTTTCTACTCTTGCCCGCTCACCGATCAGGGCATCGTGCTGGTCGACACGCCAGGGGCGGATTCCATCAATGCCCGCCATACGGGTGTGGCGTTTGAATACATGAAAAACGCGGACGCTGTCTTGTTCGTCACGTATTACAATCACGCGTTTTCCCAGGCTGACCGCGAGTTTTTGCTGCAAATGGGCCGGGTCAAGGACACGTTCGAGATGGACAAGATGTTTTTCATCGTCAATGCGGCTGACCTCGCCGCTTCGGAAGAGGAGCTGCAGGGTGTCATTGCGCACGTAGAGAAAAACTTGCTCACCTGCGGCATCCGCCTGCCGCGCATTTATCCGGTATCCAGCCAGACGGCGCTTTTGGCGCGCATGCATGAAAAAGGCAAGCTGGCGGCTTCGGCGGAAAAAGTATACCGTCAGCGCACGCAAACGGCAGAAGGCGCTCCGCTCATGCCGGCAGAGGAAGCGTTCAAGCTGTCAGGCATGGCCGCTTTTGAAACAGCGTTTCTCCGGTTCACGATCGACGAGCTGACACAGATTGCCGTGAACGCAGCGATGGGCGAAATTCGCCGCGCTTACGACACGTTGACCGAGTTCATGCGCATGGCCCAGTCCGGTGAAGACGAGCGGCTCGCCCGCAAGGAAGCGGCGAGCAAGGCCCAGTCGGATGCGTTGGCTGCCGTAGCGGCTCTGTCTACCGCTTCGTACGAGCGCGACCTGACAAAAGAGCGCGAGGAACTGCTCTACTACGTCAAGCAGCGGCTGTTTTTCCGCTTCAACGAGCTGTTCAACTTCGCCTTTAACCCGGCGGTTCTCAAGGAAGACGGGCGCAGCATGAAGCAGGCGCTCCAGGGCTGCCTGACCGATCTGCTGCGCTCGATCAGCTACGATCTGGCACAGGAGCTGCGCGCCACCACACTGCGCCTGGAAAAGTTCCTGAGCAAGCAGGGAGCCGCGCTCGTTTCCGCGTGGCAAAAAGACGTGCACGCCTACGCAGCAGGTTTGACGCTGGCGCCGTACCAGCAGCGCCAGGTCGAGACGCTCGCCTTTGCCGAGGAGCTGCCGGTGTCTGTTGAGGCATTCCAGCCAGCGCTTGGGCTGTTCAAAAACACGAAAGACTTTTTTGAGCAGGACGGCAAGCTGAAGCTGCGCGAAGAGCTGGAAAAGCGCATGCAAGAGCCGGTAGCGGCTTACGTCGCTACCGGAAGCGAGCAGCTTGGCGAGCAGTTCAGCGCGCTGTTCAGCGAGATGGTCGCGACAGAGCGGAACCGGGTTGTCGAGCAGATTAACGAATACTTCACAGGGCTGTTTGCCGCGCTGGATATGACCGTGGATCTCGAAGAGCTGGGAGCGAAGGTAAACCGCGTGGCCGCGGAACTGGAGTAACGGCTTGTGAAGCGATAGAAAAAAGAAGGCAGCGCACGCTTTTCGTCAGGCAAGGGACGGGCGTGGCTGCCTTTTTTTACGTGCAGCTAAGACGGCGCCAGCGGCTTGGCGCAGCCAAATTTTGTCATGCGGTCCGAATCTGTCGGAACAAGAACCGCTGCGGGCGGGTAAGCAAGTTTGGCGCACAGCAACGGTTGCTCGTGCGAGGGCCTGACAAATAGCGGCCAAAGCTTTAACCGCAACGAAAAAAACGCCCAAGCATTTGCACGGGAGGCAAAGCGTGGGCGTTTTTTGCTTGGGCCAGTTTTATTCGCTTGCTTTTTTGTACTGGTCAAACTGGGCAGCCACTTCCTTGGACGGTTCGCTGGTCAGCTTGCTGACGATAAGGATGGCGAGCAAGCTTGCGGCGAAGCCCGGAACCATTTCGTACAGGAAGTCTTTCAGCACATCGAAGCGCGTCCAGACGATGACGGTGACGGCTCCGGCGATCATGCCAGCGAGCGCGCCCCATTTGTTCATCCGCTTCCAGTAGAGGGACAGCAGGATGACAGGACCGAACGAAGCGCCGAATCCGGCCCAGGCGTAGCCGACGAGGTCGAGGATCGTATCGTTTTTGTTCAGCGCCAGCAAAAAGGCGATGACGGCGACGATCAGGACGGAGAGGCGGCCGACGGCGACCAGCTCTTTATCCGAAGCCGAGCGCTTGAGAAACGTTTTGAAAATGTCTTCCGTCAGCGAGCTGGAAGTCACGAGCAACTGGGAAGAAATCGTGCTCATGATCGCAGCCAAAATCGCAGCGAGCAAAAAGCCGGTGATGAGCGGATGGAACAACACAGTACCGAGCTGGATAAAGATCGTTTCCGGGTCGGCAATCGTCCAGCCTTGCTTCGCGAACAGCGCAATCCCGATCAGTCCGGTAAACATGGCGCCAGCTACGGAGAAAATCATCCAGCCCATTCCGATTGAACGCGCTTTCTTAATTTCTTTTGTTGAAGTAATCGCCATAAAGCGGACGATGATGTGCGGCTGTCCGAAGTAGCCGAGCCCCCAGGCGAACAAGGAAATAATTCCGAGCAGACTTGTATCTTTGAAAATATCGAGCAGGGACGGATCGACCGAGCGAATGGTCGTAAACGTTTCGCCCACGCCGCCAACGGTCAAGATCGTGACGAGCGGCACCATGATGAGGGCAATGACCATAATCAGCCCTTGCACGGCATCGGTCCAGCTTACGGCGAGGAAGCCGCCAAACAGCGTGTACGCGATGGTAACCAGGCCAACTACCCACAAGCCTGTACGGTAGTCCATGTCAAACGTGTTTTCAAACAGGACACCGCCGGATACAAGGCCAGACGAGACGTAAAACGTGAAGAAGATCATGATAACGAGTGCCGAGACAAGGCGCAGCATCCGGGAGCCATCACCGAAGCGGTTTTCCAGGTAAGCCGGGATCGTAATGGAGTTGTTGGCTACCTCCGTGTACGTGCGCAGACGCGGAGCCACGTACAGCCAGTTGGCATACGCACCGAGTGTCAGACCGATGGCGATCCAGGAGGCGCTAAGGCCTGTGGCGTATATCGCACCGGGCAATCCCATCATCAGCCAGCCGCTCATGTCGGATGCGCCAGCGCTGAGAGCGGTTACAGTTGGTCCGAGTGACCTGCCGCCGAGCATGTAGTCACTCAAGTTGGAGGTACGCTTGTAGGCATAATAGCCGATGAGCAGCATGCCTACCATGTACACAATGATGGACGTGAGCAGCATATTCATGGATAGCACCTCTTGTTCAGTTCAATATTGTTAAAAGTAATAGTGACGTCTTACACAATATCATGCCCAGATATGAAAATCTACAAAAAAAACACAGAAAATTTAGTAGAAAAACAATAAAAAGTTTTTAATCGAATTAAAAAAACCCGCGATTTTACCATCGCAGGTTCAATTTTCTATTTTATCCTTTTTTTACTGCACTTGAATCTGTCCATTGCCGTCAAGAGTCACCTTGAACTCCTTCACGACAGTAGGCTCTGCACCCGGGTTGTTCAAATCGTGTTTCAGCACTTGAAAAGACCCGTCGCCAGCGAGCTTGCCTGTGTATTCCACTCCGAACAGTTCGGACTTGTAAAAACTGAAGTTGGCCAGCTCAGTCTGCTGCAACTGGTCGACGAGCAACTGTCCGTCACCGCTGAACATGGCGTTGCGCAGAGGCTCAGAGGATTCGTATTTTTGCTGGAGATAAGTCTTCAATTGCTGGGCGATTTCCGATTCTGCGAGCTGCTTGCCCGCTTCCACCGCCTGCTTGCCTACCTCGATGGCCTGTTTGCCCGTTTCTACTGCCTGTTGCGCTGTCTGTACGCCTTCGGAAATTTCCGAGCAGGCTGTCAAGAGCAGCGCGCAGCCGAGAATCCATGCTTTTTTCATGTTCGTGCTCCACCCCTTCCTTGCACTCTTGAATCGTACTTGATTTATTTTACTGTATATCCACTTTCGGCGCATCCGCATATGATGAGGTAAGCGTAAGAGCTGCACTGATTACAGGGAGGAAGCGCAATGATTCAAGGGAAAGTAAAATGGTTCAGCAAGGAAAAAGGATATGGATTCATCGAGCGGGATGGAGGCCCTGACGTGTTCGTGCACTATTCGGCGATCACGGGCACAGGCTACCGGAATTTGGAGGAAGGCGAGCAGGTCGTGTTTGAGATTGTGAATGGACAGCGGGGATTGCAAGCGGCAAATGTCGCGCGCAAAATCGTCTAGGCAAGAACAGAGCTTATACTGTAGCCTGTAAAAACAGCAGATGACCGATCCGTCATCTTTTGATTCCAGACGCCGTCACACCCGTAAGGGCAGACGGCGTCTTATTGTTGGCAGACCGTTCTTCCAGGGGGGGTTTCCCCCGCAGGGAGTGCAAGTCCTACAGGTTGTAGAGAAAGACGGCCAAGGCGATGACGAGCATCGACGTAATACACCCGTATATGAGCAGCAGGTTGCGCGAACGCTGCTTGAAGCTGCGCTGCTTGGCTTCCACAGGCTTCAGACCGATGAGAAACGTCCCGACGAACGCAAAGACAACGAGGATGATGACGGCAACAATAAAGGGAAAAATAGTCATGACGGACCAATCGTCCTTTCTGTATCACACAGTCATCCTGTGAGGCACACACAAGGATGCAGATGGTTGGTAAGGTATCTGCTTCGATCATATACCGTCCTATGCAAAAAGTGGCCATCCACTTTGCGGTTTTTTTGCTCATCCACTTGCGGTAAATGCTTCTGCAAAACGCTCGACTGCGGCAGGAATTTGTCCGAGAGAGGCTCTTCCGAACGTAAAGCGCACATGCCCCGGCGCTGCTCCGAACAGATGGCCGGGCACGAAGACGACGCCCCGCTTGACGGCTTCGGTCAGGAGCTGCTGCTCGCTCCATGTTCCGGCAAAGCGGCACCAGAGATGGATGCCGCCTTGTGCTCCCGCCATGTCGACCTGTTCGCCGAATGTTTCTTGCAGCGAAAAAAATAGCTGGTCGTGACGGAGGGCAAGCTGCGTGCGCAGCCGATCGACGTGCCGGGCAAACTCGGCGGAAGCCAAAAAGCGGTCGGCCAGCCATTGCGGGAAAATGCTGTGCCCGAAGTCAAACTGCTGCTTCGCGTCCGCCAGCCGCTCGATGACGGTCTGCGGGCCGACAATCCAGCCGATGCGCAGGCCGGACGCGACGATTTTGGTCAGCGAGCTGATGTACAGGACTGTGCCGTGCTTGTCCAATGATTTGAGCGTAGGGATCGGTTCTTTGGAAAAAGCGGTCAGGCTGTAAGGATCGTCCTCGATGATCGGAATGCCGTTTTCAGCGGAAAAAGCGAGCAGTTGCTTCCGGCGGGCAAGCGACAGGAGCGTCCCGGTCGGATTTTGGAAGTTCGGGTTGAGAAACACCATTTTGATCCGATGCTTGCGGTGCAGTTCGGCGAGCTGGTTCGGGTCGATGCCATGCCGCTCGACGGGAAGCGAAAAGGTGCGCAAGCCAGCCGAGTGAAACAGCGGCAAGGAATGGCAGTACGAAGGCGTCTCGATCGCTACGGCGTCGCCTGGTTTGAGCAGGCATTGCACGACGAGGTGCAAGGCTTGCTGCGCCCCGGAAGTAATCATGATCGAGGTGGCGGGCGCTTCGATGCTGCGCCATTCTTGCATATGGCGGCCCAGCGTCTCGCGCAGCGACCAGTTGCCTTGCGGATGCTCGTAGCCGAGGTGAGCGGGAAAGTCATCCGGGCTTATCAACTGTCGCAGCGTATCGCGGGGAACGAGATCAGGCGAAAGCTCGCCGCTCGCCAGGTCGATCAGTTCGTTTTCCTGCGTTTCTCTGCGGATTTTCCGGATGAGCGGCAGATTGGGGCGAAACGATCCGGTCTCGGTCAGATGCCGCCAGTTCGGGACCCGCGTGCGAGCCAAGCCCCAAATGTCCTGGCTGACGAGCGTTCCGCTCCCTTGCCTGCGCTCCACGATCCCGGCCGCCTGCAGCTCGTCGTAGGCGGCGACAATCGTCGAACGGTTGACGCCCAGCTCTTTTGCCAGCGAGCGCTCTGAGGGCAGGCTGCTGCCCGGGCCGAACTCGCCGCTGCTGATGCGCTGCTCGATCTGCTCGGCAATTTGCTTGTATAACGGCTTTGTTTTTGTCCCTGTCGTCTTGTCGTCCATGTCCATCCTGCTTTCTGTGCGTGTTCAAATTCCGTGGCAGAAGTTAAAATCATCCAGCTCATTATACCATTGATCGAATCTTGGCTTTCAATTTTGACACGGTTTGTTTAGTATAGAGGACGAAGGAGTTGATGGGGTTGAAACAATATTTAGACTTGTGCCGACGCATTTTGGCTGAAGGCGTCACGAAAGAAGACCGGACAGGCACAGGTACGATGAGCGTTTTCGGGCATCAGATGCGTTTTGATTTGAGCGAGGGCTTTCCGTTGGTCACGACGAAAAAGCTGCATATGAAATCAATCATTCACGAGCTGTTGTGGTTTTTGTCTGGAGACACCAACATTCGCTACCTCCAGGAAAACGGGGTGCGAATCTGGAATGAGTGGGCAGACGAGAACGGCGATTTAGGCCCGGTGTACGGCAAGCAGTGGCGTTCCTTTACCGGGCGCGACGGCAAGACCGTGGACCAAATTCAATGGGTGGTGGAGGAAATCAAAAAAAATCCGGACTCCCGCCGTCTGGTCGTGAGCGCGTGGAATCCGGCGGACTTGGACGAGATGGCGCTGCCGCCGTGCCATTTGCTGTTCCAGTTTTACGTGGCGGACGGCAAGCTGTCGTGCCAACTGTATCAGCGCAGTGCCGACACGTTTTTGGGCGTGCCGTTCAACATTGCTTCCTACGCGCTGTTGACGCACATGGTGGCACACGTCACCGGGCTCAAGGTCGGCGATTTTGTCCACACGCTGGGCGACGCGCACCTGTATGTGAACCATATCGAGCAGGTGAAGCTCCAGCTCACGCGCGAGCCGAAGCCGCTGCCCAAGCTGAAGCTCAATCCGGCGGTCACGTCCATTTTTGACTTCACGTATGACGATATCGAAATTGTCGATTACGAGGCGCATCCGCACATCAAGGGCGAGGTGGCGGTATGATTAGCCTGATTGTGGCTTACGCGAAAAATCAGGTGATCGGCAAAGACGGCGACATGCCGTGGAGCCTGCCAGCCGACTTGAAAAACGTCAAGGAGATCACGACCGGCAAAACGATTGTCATGGGCAGGAAGACGTTTGAGTCGATCGGCAAGCCGCTTCCGAACAGGCGAAACGTCGTGCTGACCCGCAGCCGGGCCTTTCACCCGGAGGGCGTCGACGTCGTGCACACAAAAGAAGAGGTGCTCGCGCTGGGCGACGTCATCATTTTTGGCGGTGCCGAGATTTACCGCCAGTTTCTGGATGTCGTGGATCGGATGTACATTACGGAAATTGATCTGGAGACGGAAGGCGACACGTTTTTTCCGGCCTGGGACCGCGACGCGTTTGTGCTTGTGGACAAGCGCGAGGGCGTAGTGGACGAGAAAAACGCGCATCCGCATACATTTTACGTGTACGAGCGCAAAAAATAGATGATCGGCGATCGTATAGAAAAAATGCCTCCTGTCAGTCAGGAGGCATTTTTGGTTTGGCGGCGCGTTCAGATAGCTCCAGATAGGCGTCACGCAGCCACGGATGCACGACGCGGAGCTTGTCGCGCCGCTCCCACAAATACGCCAGATAGACGAGCGCGGCGCACTCCAGCGAATCGTCCAGCGCCGCGAGCAACGGCTGGAGATAGGGGGGCGTGCCCGGCTGATCCCACTTGATTTTGTCGGCCACAAAAAGGACGAGGTCCAACGGCTTCGCGCCGGCCTTCAATGTCGTGTGGCAGCCGATAGCAGATAAAATGTCTGCATCCGAAACCGCAAAAAGCTCGCGGGCTATGACGACGGACAGCTTTTGGTGCACGATCATCGGAAATTGTTCTTCCTCTGGCAGCACGTCCACCCCTGCCAGCCTCGCTACCTCGATCCTCTGGCTGTTCGGAAAAATCGCGCTGCTGTCGTGCAAAAGCCCTGCCGTGACGGCGGCTTGCCGATCCACGCCGAAGCGGATCGCCAGCCGTTCTGCCTCCTGGGCAACCAGTACGGAGTGCCGCGCTGTTTCGGTGCATCCGTGCAAGCGAAAGAGGCTGCAAATATCGCGAGCCAGGCTATCTGTACGTTCCCATTCTTTTGTCCACGCTGCCAAAAGCGTCATGGGCATTCTCCTTTTGCCGAACAGGCTGGACTCTCAAAAGGGGCAAGACTTTTCGTGCGAAAAATCAGTATATTCCTATTGTACAAACAAAAGACGGCGCGTGTCGAGCTTTCCCTCTCCCCAAGACATATCGCAGCCGCCTTTCGCATACAAACAGTAGAAAACGGGTGGACAAACCGCGGGAGGAATAGGATGAAGGTCGACTTTCACGTGCATCTGGAAGAAGGGCCATACTCGCTGGACTGGCTGGTCGGGCAGGCTTGCGCGCTCCGGCCGTTTTTGGACGAAAAGGAGGAGAGCGAAAGCCGAGGCTGGGCCAACGAACTGGTCAAAGGGCTTGCCCAAAGGCTCCAAAACGGCCCGTACTCCAGAGAGTGGCTGGACTTGTATCGGGCGCGGGCCAAGCAGGCAGGAATCGTGCAAGTGTGTGTAGCGGAGCATCTGTACCGTTTTGCGGAGTACCGCCCCTACTACGAGCGGCATGTTCGCGTAGGCGACGACCGCCTGGGCAGGGCGCAGCGGCGCTGGCTTGCGCAGATGGCCAACGATTCGCTTCCGGCCTACGTCGCGTTTCTGGCGGAAGAGCGCGAGCGATGGGCGGAGGACGGCCTTGCGCTGCGCATCGGGATTGAGCTAGATTATTTTCCGGGCGGGGAAGACGTGCTGCGTGAAGTGAGCGGGCAGTATCCGTGGGACGTGTGTATGGGAGCGGTCCATTTTCCCGGGGGATGGGGCTTTCCGGTTCGGGACGTCCAGGAGCATTGGGAAAGGGTGGCGCCAGCGGGCTTGTACAGCAGCTATTTCGATGTGCTGGAGCAGGCGATCGAAAGCGGCCTGTTCGATGTCATGGTGCACCTCGACGGGATCAAAGCATTCGGGCCGAAGCCGGACGAGACGGCGCTCTTGCCTTATTACCAGCGGATCGCCCGGGCGCTGCGGCGCAAAGACATGGCCGCCGAGCTGAACGCCGGGTACGTGCGCGGCCAGTCGCTGCGCGAGTTTTCCCCGAGCTTTCGCTTTTTGCAAATTCTCGCGCAGCACGAGGTGCCGATCACGCTGTCTTCGCATGCGACCGCTCCCGATCAGGTGGGGCAGCATCTGGCCGAGGCGCGGGCGCAGTTGAAGCGGGCAGGCTTTGCCGCTGTCGCCGTTTTTGCCGACAGAAAAAGGAGCGAGCTTGCGATTGGCTGAGGGAGCTTCCCCATTGTGGGCGCATTTTTGCTATGATAAAGACAGGCATAAAAAAAGTGCACCCAGTGGGAGGAGAAAAACAGATGTCCTTGCAGGAACAACTGAAATCGTTACTCAAAGAGGTGGAGCCGCAAATCATTTCGTGGCGCCGCCATCTTCACCAATATCCGGAGCTTTCCTTTCAGGAGGAAAAGACGCCGGCGATGATTGCGGAAATCTTGAGAAATCTGAATTTTGACGAAGTGCGGACAGGAGTAGGCGGCCGCGGGGTGATCGGAGTGCTCAAGGGCAGCCGTCCGGGCAAGGTCGTCGCGTTGCGCGCCGATTTTGACGCGTTGCCGATTCAGGATCAAAAAGACGTTCCGTACAAGTCAACTGTTCCTGGGGTCATGCACGCATGCGGCCACGACGCCCATACCTCCCAGTTGCTGGGGCTGGCAAGCGTACTCGCTTCGCACCGCGACCAGTTCGCCGGAGAGATTCGCTTTTTGTTCCAGCATGCGGAGGAAGAATCTCCGGGCGGCGCGATTCAAATGACGGAGGACGGGGCAGTCGACGGCGTCGATGCAGTGTTTGGCGTCCATCTCTGGTCCATGCTGCCAGTAGGCAAAGTGTTCATCAGCGGCGGCCCGATCATGGCGAACACGGATGACTTCGTGATCGAGATCAAAGGGCGGGGCGGCCACGGCGCTGTTCCGGAGGAAACGGTCGACTCCATCGTGATCGGCTCGCAAATCGTCGGGAATTTGCAGACGATCGCCAGCCGCAACGTCAGCCCGCTGGAGAGCGTCGTCGTGACGGTCGGTACGTTCAATGGCGGCGACAACAACAACATTATTGCAGATAGCTGTCGCCTGACGGGAACCGTGCGTACGTTTTTGCCGGACGTGCGGGATCGCGCGGAGCAGCGCCTCGGCGAAATCGCCATCGGCACGGCGAAGATGATGGGCGGCGAGGCGAAAGTATCGTACGAGCGCGGCTACCCGGCTGTCATCAATCACGAAGAGGAAGCGCAGCTCGCCCGCGAGGCGGCAGTGGCGGCGTTTGGCCCTGAGCGCGTGGAGCCGATGAAGCCGCTGATGGGCGGAGAAGATTTCTCATACTACCTGGAAAAGGTTCCTGGCGCCTACCTGTTTGTCGGGGCGGGCAATCCGGAAAAGCTGGCGAACTACCCGCACCACCATCCGCGCTTTGACATCGACGAGGATTCGATGCTCATTGCCGGAGAGCTGTTGGGACGAACAGCCCTGCTCTACTTGGAAAAGCATCAGGCGTAAACAAGAAGACTTGCAAAGATGCGCTTTTGCCTAGCGGTGGCAAAGGCGCTTTTTTTTGCCTGCTGCCATAAACTGATGAAATGAGGCGTCACACACCGCACACGGCATACGGGTGAACAAAGGAGGGACGGCCTCAGTGAGAAAACGGATCGGCATACTGACCTACCGGGGAGAAGCCGGATTTGTCGAACCAGGATTTTTGCGCCGTCTGGTCAAAGAAGGCAACGGCATGGGGGCGGATGTTTTTGTATTCGGGCCGCAGGATGTCCAGTTTTCCAAGCGCAGGATCAAAGGCTTCATCCCCGCCGAAAAAGGCTGGAAGAGTGAATGGTTCGACTGGCCGGACATTGTCATCGACCGCTATCGGTATTACCCGTTGGCGAAGCACAGCCGCTACCTGCCGTTTCGCAAGCAAAACTGGTTCCGCTATGCCAACAGCCGTTTCACGAATAAATTTAATCTGCATCAAATTTTGCAGGTAGATCCGCTTTTGACGAGGTGGCTGCCGGAAACGTTCGCCTACTCCAGAAGCACGCTCGTTTCCATGCTGGCACGCCATCGCCTGGTCTATCTCAAGCCGACAAACGGCTCAGGCGGGCGGAGCATCCTGCGCGTGGAAAAAACCGAAGAGGGCTACTTGCTGCACGGCCGAACCAAGCAACAGGCGAAAAGCAGCGAAAAGCTCCCGTCCATCGCCAAAGTATGCGAGCGGCTGGAGGCGTGGATGGAGCGCGAGAAAAACGGCAGAGAAGACTTTTTTCTGCAACAAGGGCTACAGTTGTCGCTGGTGCCGGGGCGAACCGTCGATGCGCGAGTGCTGGTGCAAAAAGACGGAAAAGGCATCTGGGGGCTGACGGGCATGGGAATCCGCATCGGCTCGACGCGATCCTCGACCTCGAATTTGCACGGCGGAGGCACGGCGATGGCGGCGATCCCTTTTTTGGTCAATCGCTTCGGGCAAGAAGAAGCGAGGCGCATCGTGCTGGAATGCAAAGAGCTCGTCGTGCAAACGGTGGCGCGCATCGAGCAGCACTTCGGGCAGATGATGGAGTTTGGCTTTGATCTCGGCATTGATGTGCACGGCAGGGTGTGGATTATCGAAATCAATCCGAAGCCGGGCCGGGAAATATTCAGGCAGTTGGGAGAGCTTCGCCGCTACCTTCAGGCGGTGCGCCGCCCTTTGGAATACGCTTTGTACCTGATCGAACAGGACGCGCAGCGAAAAGACCAGTCATTCGGTTGAAAAGGCCCTTCTGCAGCTGGAAGGGTCTTTCTCAACGGATAAGAAAGTATAAATTTCGAGGAGGGAAATTCGCCCCCCCTTACCTTCAATCGAAGAAATCTTTCTTCAGAGGAATTTGTAATTTTGAATTTAAGACTTTACCTTGAAATTGTGGAAAACGTTTAAAAAAGTCTTCTCCTGTTGTTAAAAAGAAGTGTGTTATTCTTACCATACCTTCAATTATTTCTGCAAAAAATATGGCGTATCTAACATCACAATGTCGAATTTGTCTTCCGTTGATAGCGGGAATATCTAAAACATCTTTACTATCAGGACTGAATAAACCAAGATCAATTGTAGGAGATGTTTGGAGTTTTACCTCTAATAGTTGATGTTTTACGTCAGGAAATCTTCCATCATCCTTATAATTTGAATAGCCTAGATGTTGACAAACAAGTCGGTGAAGTTCGGCACCTCTATTTCTTTCTTGATCCGATCCTAAGTCTGGGAACGAATTACCGACAATAGCTTTTAACTTCTCAAAAATAGTTTCAATTGATAATAAAGTTCCGGCTGTTGGATAATCAGTTGGATTAGTCGTATAATATGGAGTTTTTGCCTCTGCTACCATAACTGGATCTAAATTTTGAGTATTACTTTCAGAAACAAGTTCAACTATTTCATTTTTAAGAATAAGCCTTGCCTGATATTTTTGAGTTAATGTGCCTGTGTTGTCAAGGGAGGCTAACATATCCCCTGTAACTACCTTGACTTTTGTAATAATGTTTTCAGTGGAAACCCTAATTAAAACATATCGGCGATAAGATGAAATATCCTCATTCCAAATTTGAAGATTGTTGGATTTTTGAGTATAAGTGTCAAAATTTTGACCAAGAAATCTTGGTTTTGTTTTCTTAAAAGAAGATGGAACTGGATAACCTAAAACTTCACAAATTTTTGTTTTCACCACTTTTGAACGAGTTCGTATCGGAAGTGATCCTAATTCTAATCCGCTAAGTTCTTCATTAAGTAGTAATTCCAACTCTTGAGAAGGAATCCATAAATCAGGGTCTCCAATTGGTATTTCATCATAAATACTTAGACC
>NZ_JBYSWV010000047.1:0-35858 GCF_058781555.1 Brevibacillus sp. FW306-2-1A-C05A | reverse complement strand
ATTCTGTTTCCTGTGGGAAATTGATAGTACCTGAAAGTTTTAAAGAACCGTGGGTTATGGCAACAAATGAAGAATATAACTGGATTACTAATATCAATAAGAATTCTTTTTGTACTATTCAAGATTTATGTGATGTTAAAGTTGGAATTAAGACAACAGCAGATAAGGTTTTTATCAAATCAACGTGGGAAGAACTTCCTGATGAAATAAAACCAGAAGCTGAAGTTTTAAAACCTTTACTATCAACAGACCATGCTTCAAAATGGCGTCCATTAGAAAGAAGGCCGAATCAAAAAGTTTTATATACACATAAAAATGTAAATGGCAAGAAAAAAGCTATTGATTTTACACAGTATCCTCATGCACTGGCGTATCTTGAAACACATAGAGAAACCCTAGAGGGTAGAAAATATGTAATAAAAGCAAAAAGAAATTGGTATGAAATTTGGGTTCCTCAAAACCCAGATCAGTGGGGTTTACCAAAAGTAGTTTTTCCAGATATAAGCCCTGAACCAAAATTCTTTTATGAAGATGAAGGGTGTTGTATTGATGGGAATTGTTACTGGATAATTCCAAAAGAAGAAAATAATAATGATATTCTCTTTTTGATTTTAGGAATATCGAACACCAAGTATATGACTAATTACCACGATATTGCATTTAATAATAAGCTATATGCTGGAAGAAGACGCTATTTAACCCAGTACGTTAATAAGTATCCGTTGCCAAATCCTGAATCGAATTATTCACAAGAAATAATTGATCTTGTAAGGGAATTAGTATTCCAAAATCCTAATAATGCAAGAAAAGTTGAAATAGAAAATCATATAGAGAATCTTACTGCTTTAGCATTCGGAGTTGAACGCTTATAAAAATCTATGTGACCGCCCTTGAACAGTCGGTTTATTTTTTACGGATAAGAAAGTATAAATTTCGAGGAGGGGAAACCCAGGGAGATGTTTGGCATCCGCGAAGCTTCGCTCAATCGTTTTCTTGCGTATTTTGTATAACTGCTTTCCCGACTTGCTTAATCGGTTTGCCCGACCCATTCCTTACTGTCTTCCCAGACGTGTCTCGTTAGCACTTTTCGGTGATTTCGGGAACGGGTGCATGTGGTAAGGAACGGACACTGCTTGCAAACCTCTTGGTTACCCGAGCTACAAGTGTATGCATAATACTGCAAAAAACTCCCCATTTACCCCGGCGTTGCGGCATAATAAAAGTATCTGTCGCCGCGGGCGGACAACGAGGAAGGAGAACGAGCATGAGACAGGAAGCGTTTTCCATTGATCTGGGAGAAGGATTGACACTGCGAGGAAACATACATACGGAGGAAGCAGCCGGGTCTGCGCAGCCGCTGCTTTTGTTTTGCCACGGCTTCAAAGGCTTCAAGGACTGGGGCAGCTTTCCGTACGTAGCGGATGAGCTGGCGAAACGAGGCATTGCGACGATTCGCTTCAATTTCAGTTGCAACGGCGTCGGGGAGAGCCTGACCGAGTTTGATGAGCTGGAAAAATTCGGGCGCAACACGTATGCCCGCGAGCTTGCCGACCTGCACGCACTGGTCGAGCGGATCGTGTCTGGCGAGCTTTCTTTGCCCGCCTGCGTGGACAAAACGAAGCTGTACGTGCTTGGACACAGCAAAGGCGGCGGAGATGCCATCCTGTTTGGCGCGAACAATCCGCATGTGACAGGCATCGTGACGTGGAACGGCATCGGCGACGTCAACCTGTTCGACGCAGCGCTGCGCAAACAAATCAAGGAAAATGGCGTCGGGTACATAGCGAATGCGCGCACCGGACAAAACATGCCGATTACGCGCGTCGTCATTGACGATATCGACCAGAACCGGGACGAGTATGACATTTTGGCCAAAGTAGCGACTATGGAAAAGCCGCTGTGCATCATTAGCGGAGAAAAAGATTTTGTCCGTCTGGTAGAGGCTGCCAAAAGAATCCACCAGGCTGCGAAAAACAGCGAGCTGCACTGGATCGAAGGCGGCGACCATACATTTAACGCGCGTCATCCATTTGCGGGCACTTCGGCTCCGTTAGAGGAAGCGATCAAGCAGACGGCAGCTTTTGTCCTCGCCCCGCGGACATAGAAAAAGCCGCGATTTTCCTGCGTTTTCAATCCATTTAGGCTATGATATACTGGGTAAAGTCTAAAGATTAAAATGATGTGATTATTCAGAAAAATATCAGGAATAGGTGGAGAAGAAACATGAACAGCAAGGTGTATCTGTATGATACAACCCTGCGAGATGGGACGCAGGGAGAGGGGATCAGCCTGTCGGTGGAAGACAAGATAAAGATCGCACTGCGGCTGGATCAGTTCGGCATTGATTTTATCGAAGGCGGCTGGCCGGGGAGCAATCCAAAGGACATGGCGTTTTTTGAACGCATCCGCGAGGTTCCGCTCCAGCATGCCAAGGTGACCGCTTTCGGCAGCACCTGTAGACCGAATGTGGCGGCATCCGCGGACGACAACCTGCAAGCCCTGATCGCAAGCGGCGTGCAGGCGGCGGCGATCTTCGGGAAGTCCTGGGACTTGCACGTCACAGACGCTTTGAAAACGACACTGGAAGAAAACTTGCGCATGGTCGCCGATTCGGTGGCTTTTCTGAAACATAAAGGCTTGACGACGCTGTTTTTGGCGGAGCATTTTTTCGACGGCTACAAAGCAAACCCGCGCTATGCCCTGCGCGTGCTGGAAGCCGCCGAGGAAGCCGGAGCGGACTGGATCGTCCTCTGCGATACAAATGGCGGAAGCCTGCCGCATGAAGTGTACGAGATCGTCAAGGCGGCTGTCGGTCATCTGCACACGCCGCTCGGCATCCACCCGCACAACGACAGCGGCGTAGCGGTAGCGAACGCGCTGGCGGCGGTGCAAGCCGGAGCCAAGCAAGTACAAGGGACGATCAACGGCATCGGGGAACGCTGTGGAAACGTCAACCTGATTTCTGTCGTGCCCAATCTGCAGCTCAAGCTCGGGTACGAATGCGTGAGCAGCGAGCAGCTTCAGGAGCTGACGCAACTGTCGCGCTACGTGGCGGAGATCGCCAACATGACGCTGCCTAACAATCAGCCGTTTGTCGGGCACAGCGCCTTTGCGCACAAGGGCGGCATCCACGTCAGCGCGGTTCTGCGCGATCCGAAGACGTATGAGCACATCGAGCCGGAAAACATCGGCAACAAGCGCCGCGTGCTCGTCTCCGAGCTGGCCGGCCAAAGCAATCTGCTCGCCAAAATGGAAGAGCTGGAGATTGATTTGTCGCTGGATCGGGAAAAGACCCGCGAGATCATCACGCGCATCAAAGAGCGCGAGTTCCAGGGCTACCAGTACGAGGGCGCGGAGGCTTCGCTCACGCTCATGCTGCTTGCGGCGGCGGGCAAGCTGAAAAATTTGTTCACGCTCGATTCTTTCAAAATTTTGATGGAAAAGGCAGCCGTCCAGTCGATCACGTCCGAGGCGACCGTCAAGCTGCGCGTAAATGGCGAGAGCGTCCATACGGCAGCGGACGGAAACGGCCCTGTCAATGCGCTGGACAACGCCATGCGCAAAGCGCTGGAGAGCTACTACCCCTGTATCGCCAACATGCACCTCGCCGATTACAAGGTGCGTGTCCTGGATGAAAACGGGGCGACGGCAGCCAAGGTCCGCGTCCTGATCGAATCGGCGAGCAACGGCGAAAAGTGGAGCACGGTCGGCGTCTCGACCAACGTGATCGAAGCGAGCTGGGAGGCACTTGCGGACAGTATTCGCTACTTCTTGTGGAAGGAAGGCTGCGAGGAAGCGGGCCATCTGGCTTCTGCGGAAGCGCGGGTTGGGATCGTCAATCATTGACCGTCCTACGGGATGGAAAGCCTTGTTGACCGCGCGCGAGCGGTAGCACGTTAAGCGCGTTTAACGCGTTCACCCCGTTTACTCGTTAAAAAAAGACCAGCAAAGCTCCGGGGAGCTGCTCTCTTTTTGTCAGCTACATCTGACAGGGGGAGAGCGGCTCGGGTGAGAGCGAGCTGGTCTTTTTGTTTGGCGTTTGCCTGCTCAGTCGGCTGTCTCCGAAGCAGGCCGATCAATCAGTTGGCGCAGCTTCGTTTCCGTCGAGGACTGGGGATCTGGCGTGTAGATGCTGCAACGCAGGTCAGCGCTGCCCTGCACTTGCAGGGAGGTCAGATGGAACTGCATTTTTCCGGCCTTGGCGTGGCGAAATTCAAGCAACACCTCGGGGGCGGAGCTGACGTGGCTCTGCTCCCAGAGCGTTTGGAAATCGGGGTGAACTTTTTTCATTTCAGTCAAAAAATGCGCGTACCATTCGTCCTCGACGTACTGCCCGTAGTACGCCCGGAAAATCGCGAGAAAACCGCTGACGAAATGCTCCCAGTTGACGGCGAGCCGCCGCAGCTCTTTTCGCGTGAACAGCAGCCGGATCAGGTTGCGCTCTTCAAAAGGAATTTGCTCGAAGTCGAGAAAGACGTGCGCCGCGGCGTTGTTCCAGCCGACGATGTGCAGTCGCCTGTCGGAGATGATCGTCGGACAGGAGCGCAGCTCGTGCAAAATTCTTTCCAGCGCGGGGCTGATCTGCGGCGGTTCTTCTTTTTGCAGGCTCGTGCCAATGCCCGTCCCGCTTTCCAGCGCCAGCGCGTACAAATATTTGCGCTCGTCGACCGTCAGTTGCAGCGCTTTGGATACGGCGTCCAGCACAGAAGGAGAGACTTTGATGTCCCTGCCTTGCTCCAGCCACGTGTACCAGGTGGAGCTGACGCCCGCCAACTGCGCTACTTCCTCGCGGCGCAACCCGGGTGTCCGGCGGCGGGTGCCAGGGGCGAGGCCGACTGATTGCGGGAGAATTTTGGCGCGCTGCGCTTTTAAAAACGACGAGAGAGCCTGCAGGCGTGTCTGATTGTTCATAGCCGCCTCCTATCCTGGTCTTTTAGCCCAAGCTGTTACTTGTTATACTAGGATAAACAAAAACTTGTAATAGGATAACACGTGCGACAAGATGGTTTCCATAAGGACTTGCAAAGGAGGATAACCATGGAAAAAGTAGTGGTTACAGGGATGGGCGTCATTTCGCCTGTCGGCAGCGACGTACAGCAGTTTTGGAGCAGCTTGACGCAAGGAAAATCAGGCATTTCGCAAATTGATAGATTCGATACATCGCGGTTCAAAACGAAAATCGCCGGACTCGTCCGCGACTTCGATCCGGAGGCTCGCTTCGGGCGCAAAGAGGCGCGGCGCATGGACCGCTTTTGCCAGTTCGCCATCGCGGCTACGGATGAAGCGCTGGAAGACGCGGGGCTTAGGCTGGAAGAGTGCGACCGCGAGCGGGTGGGCGTCTACGTCGGCTCCGGCATCGGCGGCGTGCAGACGCTTCTGGAGCAGCACGACATGCTGCGCAACCGAGGACCGGAGCGGATCAGCCCGACGCTCGTGCCGATGCTGATTTCCAACATTGCGCCAGCCATGATTAGCATCAAGTACGGCATCTACGGCCCGACCATGTCGCCTGTCACAGCCTGCTCGATCGGCAACACGGCGATTGGCGAAGCGTTTCGCCTCATTCGCTCCGGCCGGGCAGATGTCGTCATTGCCGGAGGAACCGAGGCCGCGATCAACGAGGTGTCGCTGGCAAGCTTCAGCAACGCCACGGCCTTGTCCACGCGAAACGACGATCCGACAGCCGCGAGCCGGCCGTTCGACGCGAAGCGGGATGGCTTCGTCATGGCAGAAGGCGCAGGCATCCTCATTCTGGAATCGCTTTCGCATGCGCTGAGACGCGACGCTCGCATCTACGCAGAGGTCATCGGCTACGGCGCCAGTTCGGACGCCTACCACATGGTCGCGACCCATCCGGAAGGCATCGGGCCGTACCGGGCGATGAAGTGGGCGCTGGAAGAAGCAGGCATCCAGCCGGGCGAGGTAGACGTCATCAGCGCCCACGCCACCAGCACCGAAATCGGGGACCGCTCGGAGACGTTGGCGATCAAGCGTTTGTTCGGCGAGCACGCAAAGCGCATCCCGATCACGGCAAACAAGTCGATGACGGGGCATATGTTTGGCGCAGCCGGAGGCGCAGAAGCCATCGCCCTGGTCAAAAGCCTCCAGGAGGGAATCGTGCCGCCGACGATCAACCAAGAGGAGCGCGACCCGGTCTGCGATCTCGACTACGTACCGAACACAGCCCGCCAGATGCCGCTGAACATCGGGATGTCCAACTCCTTTGGCTTTGGCGGCCATAATGCGGTGATTGTTTTGCGGAAGTACGAGGGGTAAGATGGAGTTTTTCGGAACCTTTCCAATTTGTTTGGGGAGGTTCTTTTTTGTGTCGTGGCAAATTTAAACAAAGAAATCATAATCCGGTTTCAAAATAGCAAGGAACCGATTGCCCCGTTTTTTGAACTTCAAGGAGTGATTCGTATCGACTTGCGAATTGGTTTAGTGATTGGCAGGAATCTTGATGTGCGGAAAATGAGAGAAAGATTATACGCTCACGAAAATGAGGCGGAAGCGACAAGCAAGGTCGTATTAAACTTTATGGAGCTTGACCCAGCTATCTTCTTAGATCAGCAAATTTCTTCTACAGAAGAAGTGTTGATAAAAGACGTAACGCTACTAGAAGAAGACCTCTTGCAAATCACGGACTTTGTATGGTGCGAAGTTTTAGGCGGGATAGAAAAGCACGGCCACCCTACTGTTGTAATTGACGACATAGAATACGAGGGAATGCTCATCCATGCTTTAGACAATCACATGTATTTATTTTTAAGAGAAATTAGCGGAGGAACAGAGGCGGCGCAGCTTCTTGCGAAAATAAAAAATGTGCCAAAAGAATTACAGTGGCTGAAAATCGCTAAAGAAGACGGGAAGACTCCGCCCGCCCCATTTATTCTGGAGCAGATACGGAACTGGATAGCGGCATTAAAAGCATACAGCATAGAATGACTTGATTTGGGCTTGATAGCCAAAAGCTGGGGCAATGACAAGCATTGCTTTGCCTGGCTACTCAAAAAAACATCCCCGTATGCGACAAGTCGACTGTTGGGGAGTAAAACTGTATGGAGCATGTTTTGCCAAGATTTTTGAGTAGCCACCGCATTTGGGAAGGCTAGCTTTTAAAGTTTTTCTTTCACCCCCGATAAACTCGCCAAGCCGCTGCCGAGGAAAGAGGAGAAATCCGCGAAAGCTCTTTGGGATCCCAACCGAGGTGGAGGGGAAAAAGCGAAACACGCCTTTAAGCGTCCACTCTGAGAAACCTCTTTTGAACCCGCCACTTTGGACGCGGTTTCGCTTTTTCCCCGGAGCCGGGCAGTAGAGCTTCCCCGCAGGGAGCCCAAGAAGCTACAGCGATTTCTCCTCTTTCCTCGCTCCGCAAAAGCGACGACTAAGCGGCTTTTCAAAACAAAAAAGTCGCGGTACCCCAAAGTCGCTGACTGACGCAACCGCAACGACAGAACCGATCGCACTTGCAAAAAAGCGAACAGAACCGAGCCAGCCTGCTAATCGGGAAAGCCCCAAAACCGAGCACACACCCGAAAGCTGCCGATGTACATGCCGATGCACAAAGAGTGACTGCTTCCATCCCCTCACCCGGAATGCCATCTGGAAAAGGTCTGCAGATTAACGAAGAAACCCAATCCACGAAAACGTAGACGATCAAACCAGAACCGAAAAAGGGGAATCATGCATGGCAAGCGAGCAGCGAGTCAAAGAAACAAACATCCACCGGGCACCGATTCTCGGTGTCATCATTGCTGGCGCGATTGCGGCCCTGCTCAACCAGACGCTTCTCAACGTCGCTCTGCCCAAGCTGATGGAGCAGTTCCACATCACCACCTCGATCGGGCAATGGGTCATCACCATCTACATGCTGGTCAACGGCGTCCTGATCCCTACCACCGCTTTTTTGATGGAAAAATACACGACCAGGCAGTTGTTCATTTCCGCGATGAGCCTCTTTGCCGCCGGAACCCTCGTCTGCGGCATCGCGCCCAGCTTCGCCATCATGCTGCTCGGACGAGTCGTGCAGGCAGCGGGGGCAGGCATCCTCATGCCGCTCATGACCAACGTCATTTTCAACCTGTTCCCCGCAGAGCGCCGCGGCTCGGCTATGGGGATCGTCGGCATTGCCATGGTATTTGCCCCGGCGATTGGCCCGACCTTATCCGGCTGGATCGTCGAGCATTACTTCTGGCGCCTGCTGTTTTTCGTCGTGTTGCCGATCGCCCTGATCGTTTTGCTCGTTTCGTTTTTCATCCTGAAAAACGTGACCGCGACAGCCAATCCGAAGCTGGACTTCTGGGGAGTCGTGCTGTCGACAGTCGGCTTCGGCGGGCTGCTGTACGGCTTCAGCACGGCTGGCGGAGCGGGGTGGAGAAGTACCGAGGTCATCCTCATGCTGCTCATCGGCTGTATCAGCCTGGCCGCCTTTGTCTGGCGGCAGTTGTCCATCGACCATGCCATGCTCGAGTTTCGCATTTTCCAGACCCCGGCCTATACGCTGGCCGTGCTCATCAGCCTATTGGTCAACATGTCGCTCTACTCGGGCATGATCTTGCTTCCGGTCTACGTGCAAAACATCCTGCACTTTACTCCTGTGCAGTCAGGTCTGCTGCTTTTGCCGGGGAGCATTCTTATAGGCATCATGTCGCCGATTACGGGCAAGCTGTTTGACAAGTTTGGCGCCAAATGGCTCGCCTGGATCGGGCTTTTCATCACCATCGTCACGACCTACGGCTTTACGAAGCTGAGCCTGTCTACTAGCTACAGCTACCTGGTCACGTTGTACACGGTGCGCATGTTCGGGCTGTCCATGCTGATGATGCCGGTAATGACGTCCGGACTGAATGCGCTGCCGCTGCGGCTGAACCCGCACGGGACCGCCATGTCCAACACGGTCAACGCCATCGGGGGAGCGCTTGGCACGGCGCTGTTTGTCACGATCATGACGACGAAAAGCGCCGCCCACATGGCAGACATTGTACGAAGCCAGCACCTCAATCCGGCCGATCTGGCACAGATGGAGCTGGCGACGAAGCAAGGAATCGCCATGGGGACGAACAACGCCTTCTGGATCGCCACGCTGTTTACCGTCATCGCCCTGATTTTGGCGCTGTTTTTGCGCAACAACACGCCACGTCCGGAAAAGGTAACCGCGAAAAAGCGAGTGCCCCAGCTCTCGTAACTACGCGATTCTCCCGTTGAAAGGCTGCGACGACAGTTTTGGCTAGAGGGGAAGGGGCGAGAGTGAGCGAGTGAGCGAGAGAGTGTGAGTGAGCGAGTGAGTGAGCCAGTGAGCACGAGTAAGATTAAGCGCGAGTGCCCAAGAGCAAACGAATACAACAGTACAATCCCCCCAAAACAATCAACTACGAAGTCGCGAACCGGACACCCCCAGCAAAAAAGCGCCGCTTCCCAAACGGGAGGCGACGCTTCAACCTACTTCATCCGATATGTTCGCTAGGACTGCTTTCGCATTGCACCCAATTCTTCCACGATCGCCGTCATCTCATTGATGCCGAACGCCGTTTTTTTCTGCACCATGTTGTACAAGTACAACAGGTCCTCGTAATGAACAAGGTCAAAATCTTCCGCGCGCATGACGGCCGTGTTCGCCATGTTCAGCTTCGCTTTGATGCCTTCGATCAGCACCGCCAAATTTTCCTGGGTCGCCTCTTTCAAATCTGCCATGGTTGGTCTCCTCTCCAAAAACGCTGCTAGTTATTTGGTAAGCTGCCCACGCGTGACGCCAAGCTGGTTGGTTGCCTTCAGCGTGCGCCATACGTGTGTGCCGCTAACTTCTCCGCGCAGAGCCTGACGGTACAGGCTGATGACTTCGCGCACACGCTCCGGTTCTTCCTCCAAAAACTCGATGCGGTAGCTGCCGACGTGCAGGGAGCGAAACTCGTTCAAATACTCTGCGCCCGACTGGTCGATGGCGTTGTACACCGTGTTGCGGCAGCCGGTGTCCACCCGCACCGGGTGCGAGAAGCCGACGCGATCCTTGAGCGAGATGCGAGAGGTTTCGCACGGGGTTCCGCAGTTGGTGTGGTCGGTTCCCTCACTCATGAACGTGCAGTACACGCAATGCTCGGTATGGAACATCGGCATGTGCTGATGGATGACCAGCTCCATTTTGGCGGCGTTGGAGCGGCCGAGCAGGTCCACCATCTGCTGGATGTTCAAATCGTACGAAGGCGTGACCCGTGTCAGGCCCGCTTCGAGAAACAGCTCGACAGCTTTATGGTTGGCCACGTTCAGGGAGAAATCGCCGATCAGCGGGATGTCGATTTCGTCCTTGCGGGACAGGTAGTAGTAGAGTGCCCCGGTGTTGCGCACGAGAATCGCGTCCGGCTTGCTTTTGGCGATCAGGGCGAGCACGCCGTTTTCGTCCGGCATGTGAATGCGCATCGTCGCGATCCCGATTTTTTTCCCGTACTTGTGCGCCAGCTTGACGCCTTCCGGGTACTGCTTGACGAATTCGAAGTCCGCGTAAAGGAAATCGACGTCCGTCTGCGCCGCCGCCTCCAGTTGCTCAAGCGAGCGGCACAGCGCTGTCAGCATCGGCTTTTCCACTGGCTGTGTGCGAGGCACGTCCGCGTACACGTCTACGTCGCGATGGCGGTAGACAGGCGGCTTGGAGCGCAAATAGACGAGCTGCTCCACGGCCTCCCGGCGCATCCGGTTCAGCTCGCTGACAGGCACGATCAAGTCTCCGTCCAGATCGACAGTCAGGTCGCGAGCGTCCAGATGGAAAATCGTTCCGCCCAGACGGCTTAACTGGTCGTGCAGCAGCTCATGCGTCAACGGGCGCTTCACGGCAGCCTCAAGCGGCTTTTCCGACGGTACGGTCACAGCGTGGTTCGCCTGTTTGTCCACCCAGGTGATGCTGAGCATCTCGCCCAGTTTGCCGCTGACGTGCACGGCGAGCGGGAAAGTGCGGTACGGCTTTTCCGTTTCAAACGTTTTGCGCAGGCGGCGATCCAGCTCAGGGTCGCTCGTTTTCCATACGCGGTCGCCCACGTGGAGCCGCTTCAGGTTGACGTCGTTGCGGCCCATGACGATCTCGTACAAGCCTTTTTCGACTTCGCCCTCGACCTTTTTGCCGCGGGAGAGAATATCGTAGACGCGTCCGCCTTCTTCCTTTTGCGTCGGATCGCCCGCGTCGAACACGATGCCGTCACCGCGCTTGACGGGAGCGGCAATTTCGACGAGCACGCTTGTGCCGAGCAGCTTTTTCACTGTGCCCAAAAACACGCCGCGGCTTTTCGGGAACGAGCCGTCCACGAGTTGCTTGTTGTTCGTTCCTTCCAAAAATCCATGGGTAAAGCCGCGGGAAAAGCTTTGCTGCAGCTCGCGAACCTCGACTTCGGTCGGACCCGTATCCTCTCCGGCAAAGTAGCGCTCGATGGCCGCGTTGTACTTGCTGACCACGTTGGCGACGTACTCCGGCGATTTCAGGCGGCCTTCGATTTTGAACGAAGTCACGCCCGCCTCGATCAGCTCAGGAACGAGGTCAATGGCAGCCAGGTCTTTTGGCGAGAGGACGTACGCGATGTTGCCCATGTCCTTTTGCACGCCGTCGACCATCAGATCGTACGGCAGGCGGCAAGCCTGGGCGCATTCGCCGCGGTTGGCCGAGCGTCCGCCCCACATTTCCGAAGTCAGGCATTGGCCGGAGTAGGACACGCACAGCGCGCCGTGGACGAATACTTCCATCGGCAGCTTCGCTTTTTCCCCGATCTTCTTGATTTCCTTGAGCGAGTTTTCCCGTCCCAGTACGACGCGCTCGATGTTGAATGGCTTCGTAAATTCGACCGCTTCCGGCGAAGTGATCGTCATCTGCGTGGAGCCGTGAATCGGGAAGTCAGGGGAGATTTCGCGAATCAGCTTCACCAGACCGAGGTCCTGGACGATGACCGCGTCCACCCCGGCGTGAATACAGGCGTCAATCAGCTCGCGCGCATCCTCCAGCTCGTTCTCGAACACAAGAATATTAAAGGTAAGAAACCCTTTTACACCGTACATATGCAAATAAGCCATTATCTCAGGCAGTTCAGCCATGTGGAAGTTCTCCGCGCGTGCGCGGGCGTTGAACTTTTCCACCCCGAAAAAGACGGCGTTGGCACCATTCGCGACAGCGGCCTTCAAACAGTCCCAGTTGCCGGCAGGAGCCAACAGCTCAATATCTTCTCGCTTTATTCCATTTCGCATGTGAATGTCATTACCTCCAAGGTCTATAAAACAAGCTCTTCTTCATCATAGGGAAATGTCTTTGCTCCCGCAACAAAAACCTCCACTTCTCCAAATGTTGAAAATTGTCGCTTCCAGAAAGTGTGAATATGATGGTGTTATGTAAGAACTTCAGCGGCAAAGCGAAGCCGGAGGAGATCGGCGTGAAGGCGACGGATGACAAGACGCTGGTTGTCCAATTGGAAAATCCGACTCCCTTTTTCCTGGAGTTGACGGCTTTCTACAGCTATTTCCCGGTCAACGCGAAGGTCGCGGCCGCGCACCCCGACTGGGCCAAGGATGCGGGGCCGAACTACACCTCGAACGGGCCGTTCAAGCTCGCTGCCTGGGAGCATAAAAACAAGCTCGTGCTGGAAAAAAACGAGCATTACTGGGATGCGGACACAGTCAAGCTGACGAAAATCGAAATGAACATCATCAACGATGCCAACACGGAGCTGTCGATGCTGGAAAACGGCGATCTGGACTGGGCGGGCGCCCCGACCGGAAACTTGCCGCTCGACGCGATGCAGACGCTGAAAGAAAAGGGCCTGCTGGAAATTACCCCGAAAGCCGGAACGTACTGGTACGAATTTAACACAGAGCAAAAACCGTTCAATAATAAGCAAATTCGCCAAGCGTTCGCGTATGCGATCAGCCGCCAGGACATCGTGGACAACGTGACACAGGGCGGAGAGCTGGTGGCGACGGCGGTCGTGCCGCCGACCATGTTTGCGGAGAACGGACAAGGCTTGTTCAAGGACAACGATGTGGAAAAAGCGAAGCAGCTTCTGGCAGAAGGCATGAAGGAAGAAGGTTATGCCAGCGTCGACAAGCTGCCGCCGATCACGCTTTCCTGCAATACAGAGGAAGCGCAGGCGAAGATCGCGCAAGCCGTGCAGGACATGTGGCAAAAAAATCTCGGGGTACAGGTGAAGCTGGAAAACCAGGAGTGGAACGTGTACTACGAAAACGTGAAAAACGGCAAGTTCCAGGTAGCGCGCATGGGCTGGACGGGCGACTTCAACGACCCGATCAACTTCCTGGAAATTTTCCGCACGAAAGAAGGCAACAACCATACGAGATGGGAGAGCAAGGCATACGCCGACCTGCTCGCCCAGTCCTCCAAGGAAAAGGACGCCGCCAAGCGCAAGGCGATCTTGCAAGAGGCTGAAAAGCTGTTGGTCGACGAAATGCCGGTGATCCCGTTCTACTTCAAATCGACGGTGTACGCCAAAAATCCGCGCCTGAAGGACGTCGTCATTTCCGGCCTGGGCCATGCCCAATACAAATGGGCGTACTTTGAATAGGCGGGAAAACAAACTCGAAGGGCTGGTCGCTTGGATTAATCCACGACCAGCCCTTCGAATACGATCGAAACCTTCTCTTCCATAATCTCTTCCAACGCCCATGCGCCTTCGCTGCGCACCCAGTCGTACAGAGCGTTGTAGTAAATGTTTTCCAGCATGTTCGCCGCTACGAGCGGATTGAACTTGGTCTTGAGCTGCTGTTTTTCCTGCGCTTCCTCGATCAGATCGGCGAACAGTTGCCGCAGCTCGAAGTACATGTTCTTTTCGTTTTCCAGCACTTTGCGATGCTTCATTGACGATTCCACGACGACCTTGATGAAGTCGAAGTTCGTGATCGTCACCTCGTTCATGATCTTGTAAATTCGCAAGACCTTGGACTTGCAATCGTCCCCGTAATCCCATTCCTGGCGGCGCTCTTCGATTTCATGAAGCCGCTCGTATCCCCAGTTCGCGAGGATCGCTTCCTTTGACGTGAAATGCAGAAAAATGGTGCCGCGCGCGACGTCTGCTTCTTCCGAGATCATGTCGATGGTCGTGGCTTCAAAGCCGTGCAGCTTGAACAGCTTGATCGCGGCATTGAATATTTTTTCGCGAGTTTCCCGCTTTTTTCGCTCCCGTCTCGTCGTCAAAAAGGTAGTACCTCCTCTGCTTCGTTTGCTTGATTATAACATAACAGTTACTTACAAAAGAATTTTCCGTACATTTCCCGTGAAAAAGGGCAAAAAAAGGGATAGACTTCTCGGGACGTCGAATGTATATTTATATACTATAATGAATAAATATTTAATCATACCGAGCCGTAAGAGCATGGGGTGGAGGAGTGTAAAATGAGCGTTGTAAAAGCGCTGGCAGTACGTCAGGCAATGATGAAGGACGTCGATGCCATGTTGGAGATCATTAATGAATATGCACAACAGGGATTGATGCTGCCGCGTACGAAACTTTCTGTCTGTGAAAATTTGCAGTCATTTATCGTCGCTCATGATGGAGATACAGTGGTGGGAGTTGCCGGACTGCATATTTTGTGGGAGGATTTGGCCGAAATTCGCTCGCTGGCGATTGCGGAAAAAGCAAAGGGCATGGGCGTGGGCAAGCATCTCGTTCTCCATCTGGTAGAGCAGTGCCGCAACCTGGGAATCAAGCGGGTGCTTGCGTTGACTTATCAAAAAGCTTTTTTTGAAAAATGCGGATTCTGGATCGTCGCGAAGGAAACGTTGCCGCAAAAGGTGTGGAAAGACTGCATCAACTGTTCCAAACTGCCGATGTGCGACGAGATCGCGATGATTTTTGAGACAGCCTGATATTTTGATACATTTGGTATAGCCTTCCTTTTTTCATTTCTGGTACTATATTCGTAACAATAATAAAAATATAGAGAATATTGAATCAGAAATGAACGTTCAAAATTGGGGGGCTTTCCATGAAGCTGGGCGCGCGCGTATTGATTGTGCTCTTAGTCGCGAGTATTGTACCGTTAACGGCGGCAGGTGTGTTTGCTTATCAGGAGACTAAACAGGAATTGCTGGACGGCAGTGCGGCCAAGCTGGAGGCATTGCGGCTCAGCAACAAGGAGCAGGTGGAGAATTACTTTCGCGAGCGCACCAGAAACGTCGATACGCTGGCCGCCTCGGGAACAGTGATCTCTGCCCTTTCTGTCTTTCAGGAACTGTGGCAGGAGGGAAGGGAATCCGCTGCCTACAAAGAGGCAGAGATGACCTACGCCAAGGAACTGAAGATGGAGGCCGCGCGCTACGGCTTTTCCAACGCCTACTTGCTCAATGAAACAGGCGAAATCGTCTACGAGACGAAGCCGCAGTCTGACTTCGGCACCAATTTGCTGACGGGGCCGCACGCCAACTCTGTGCTGGGGCAAACCGTCCAGCAGGTCGTGAAGGGCCAGAGTGCGGAAGTGTCTGACCTCGGCAGGTACGAGCCGTCAGGAAATGTGCCGGGTGTGTACATTGCGGCTCCGATTTATGAAAAAGGCTTCATGATGGGGCAACTCGCCGTCGAAGTGCCGCTCGATTACATTTCCCGCCTGCTGAATCAGCGCGAGGGGCTGGGCGAGACGGGAAAAATATATCTCGTCGGGCCGGACAAGCTGATGCGTTCGCAACTGGGCAGCGGCCAGGAGACGATTTTGCAGCAAGCAGTCGACACGCCGATCATCGAGCGAGTTTTCCAGGCCGAAGGGTTTGCAGGGACAGAGCAGAGCGTCGATTTTCGCGGGCAGCCTGTGCTCGTCTCGTTTGACCAGATAAAAGTCGCGAAGCATACGTGGGCGATCCTGGCCGAGATCGACATGACGGAAATTTTGGCCGGGCCCAACCGGATTCAAACCGCGATGATCGTCTTTAACGGCGTCGTCCTGCTTCTGATCGTTGCGATCTCGCTCTACACCGCGGGGTGGCTGCGGCGCTCCTTTAGCGGAATGCTGCACGTGGCGGAACGGATCGGACATGGCGACTTCACCACCGCCGTTCCCGACAAGCTGCTGAAGCGCAAGGACGAGCTGGGCGAGCTGGCCCGCTCGCTGTCCACGATGCAAAAGCAACTGCACGGCATTCTCGTGCAGGTCGGGCAAGCCGCCGCTTCCGTGGCGCATGCGGTGCGGGAAATTCACGGCAACACGAATGAAATCGCCGCGTCCAGCCAGCAAATTGTCCAGGTCGTCGATCAGGTGGCGGCGTCGAGCGAAAGCCAGATGGAAAAAATGGGCCAGACGCTCAATCTGGCGGTAGATCTGACGAACGATGTCGCTGGCGTCACCGAAAATGTGCGGCAGGTCAGCCTGTCCTCAACCGAGATGAAGCAGCACGCAGAGGAAGGCAGGGAGGCCGTGACGGCGGTCATAATCAGCATGGAGGAAATCAATCGCTCCGTAGCGGCTGCCACTGAGGTGATTCACGTGCTGGAGCAGCGGTCGCAAGATATTTCGCGGATTATTTCCGTCATTACCGAGATTGCCAGACAGACCAATCTGCTCGCGCTGAATGCGGCGATCGAGGCGGCGCGCGCCGGGGAGCATGGAAAAGGCTTCGCGGTCGTGGCCGGGGAGGTGCGCAAGCTGTCAGAAGGCACGAATGAAGCGGCGCAGCAAATTGTGCGGATGATTAACGACGTGCAAAACGACACGATGATCGTCGTAGCGAAAATGGCAGAGGGGGCCGAGACGACCGCTCACGGGATGAAAACGGCCCGCCAATCGGGGGAAATGTTCCAGCGGATCGAGCAAAATATTTTGCGCGTCTCGGCCGAGATCAACCGGGTCAGCGAAGCTTTTGCACGGATGGCGCCAGATGCCCAGCAGGTCGTCGTCGTGGCCAAGGAAGTTTCGGCAGCGTCTGTTCAGGCGACGGCTGGCGTGCAGAGCATTTCCGCAGCGGTAGAAGAGCAGAGCGCAGCCATGGAGCTGATCGCCCAATCCGCCGATCAACTGGCGAAGCTGGCTGACGAGTTGCGCGGGTCGCTCGCCGCCTTTGTGCTCAAGTAAGCGGGTCAGACATAGCGAGTGGGAGGGGCCGGGAAATGTTCGTTTTCCCGGCTCTTTTTGCATTTTGGAAGGATATCTCACACAAAATGTTGAATGATAAGGACGATGGAGAGTTTCGGGCCGGAGGGACGTAAGCGTGCACAAACTAGATTGGGAACTTTATTTGCTGCCGTTCGAGCAAGCTGTAGAAGAGATCAAAGTCAAAATCAAAAATATCCGCAACGAGCTGCGCAAGCGCAAGGAGCATTCTCCCATTGAGTTTGCCGTCGGACGGGTGAAATCAATACCGAGCATCTACAACAAGGCGAACCGCCTGCAATTTCCGATTGATGAAAATATATGCTGGGAGATCAGAGACATCGCGGGTGTTCGCGTCATCTGCCAGTTTATTGACGATATACCCGCCGTAGTGGAGATGATCCGCAAGCGCGGCGACATGCGCGTCTATTTGGAAAAAGACTACGTTTCCACGCCAAAAGAGAGCGGCTACCGCGGCTATCACCTGGCTGTCGAATACCCGATCATGATGGCGGGCGGCCAGGTGACGATTCCGGTGGAAATCCAGATTCGTACACTCGGCATGAACTTTTGGGCGACGATTGAACACTCGCTGAATTACAAATACGAAGGAATCATTCCGTCGAACATTCGCCAGCGCCTGTTCGAAGCCGCCAAGGCATCGTACAAGCTGGACAGCGAAATGAACAACATCCGTGACGAGATCAAGGAAGCACAGGCCGAGTTCACGAAAAAAGAAGTGCCGATGGAATCGCTGCTTTCCCTGGTAGAGTTGGATTTGGACGTCGACGCAGGACTGATGGACGGCAGCCATAACGAAAGGAACGAAAACGAAGATGACGACCATTAATTGGCTAGAGGAAACAAACAAGCTCAAGGACGAGCTGATTGCCACCACCCAGGAGTTTTTGCGGATCAAAAGCGTGCTCGATCCGGCTACCGCTCGCGAGGGAGCGCCGTTTGGCGAAGGCATCCGCGCCGCGCTGGACTTTGCCTTGAACGTCTGCGAAAAGGCCGGGATGACGACAAAAGATGTGCGCGGCTATGCCGCTCATGCCGAGTTCGGGCAAGGAAAAGAGCTGGTCGGCATTTTGAGCCACGTCGACGTCGTGCCGGAGGGAGACGGCTGGAGCACGCCGCCGTACGCGGCCGAGATCGTGGACGGCAAGCTGGTGGCGCGCGGAGCGATTGACGACAAAGGGCCGACGATGGCGGCGATTTTTGCAGCCAAAGTGGTCATGAACCTGGGACTGCCGCTCTCCAAGCGCGTGCGCTTTATTTTCGGAACGGACGAAGAGTCGAGCTGGCAATGCGTCAAGACGTACTTTGAAACCGAGGAAATGCCGACGATGGGCTTTACGCCTGACGCCGATTTTCCGCTGATTTATGCGGAAAAAGGTCTGACCGACCTGACCTTGCGCCAGACGTACGCCGCGTTCCAACAGCTCGGCAAGCCTGTAGCGGAGCAGGCGGAAGCCAAGCTTGTGTCATTGCAGGCGGGCTTGCGGATGAACATGGTGCCGGACAAAGCGGTGGCGACACTCGCGCCGCTTTCCGTGGACAGCCAGACGATCATCGACCGCTACCGCAAGCACCTGGAGCAGACAGGCTTGAAGGGACAGGCAGAAGCAAAGGACGGTTCGGTCGTCTTGCACATGGAGGGCGTCTCCGTACACGGAATGGACCCGAAAAATGGCGTCAACGCGGGCACGGAGCTGATTCACTTCCTGCGGACGCTCGCTCTCGACGCGCGCGCAGCCGTGTACGCAGAGGCGGCAGACCGCTACCTGCACAAGCAGCACGGCGGGGAAGCGCTCGGAATCGCGCATGACGACGAGGAGATGGGCGCGCTTACGCTGAACACGGGCGTACTGGAATACGCAGCGGAAGGGGACGCGCTGTTCCGCCTGAACATTCGCTACCCGCACTCCATTTCGTTTGCAAAATGGTCGGCGATCCTCGCTGAGCGCTTTGGCGAGGCCGCGTTCGAACTGGAAGTCGTGGAGCATCTGACGCCGCATCGCGTCGATCCGAACCATCCGCTGGTGACTACGCTGCAACGGGTGTACACCGAGCAGACAGGCGAAGAGGCAGGCATCATCGCCATCGGCGGCGCCACCTACGGCCGTTCGCTGGATGTGGGCGTGGCGTTCGGGCCGCTGTTCCCGGGGCGTCCGGACAGTGCCCATCAGCGGGACGAGTACATTTTGGTCGACGATCTCGTCAAGGCGACCGCGATTTACGCGCAGGCGATTTACGAGTTGGCCAAATAAACAGCACAGGTAGGCAGAGGATGCGGCGTAAGGCTTGTGTCCTCTGCTTTTTTTGTGCGGATCGGAATGGACAAGGTTCTGCTCAGTATGACGGCAGCGAAGGCTTCGCCAATGGCTTGGCGCAGCCTGTTTTTCTCATTTTGCAAAACAAAACGCTTTACAATTTGTGGGAGCAGACGCTATAATCCGAATAACGATTGATCGGTTAATCATTCATGGAAAAAGGAGCTTTGCTACATGCCGCTTTCTGATGCACAGGTGCAAAAAATGAAGCAAAAGCGGGAAACGATTCTGGAACAAGCGATCCAGATGTTTGCCGAGCACGGCTACAATGACACGACGATCGCCAAAGTCGCAAAGGCGTCCGGTGTCAGCTTTGGCAGCGTGTTTACGTATTTTGAAAACAAAGACCAGCTTTTTTACGCGGCGGTCGTGGAGCCGCTGCGAGTGTATGCAAAAGAGCTGCTCGACTTTGACTCGAATGCGGAGGACCCTGTCGCGGAGCTGCGAAAGATGGTGACGGCGCACATCAAAATCTTTTCCAGCTTCGAGACGTATTTGCGGCTCGTCGTGCAAGTCATCGGCTACCATAACCGCTTTGCCGAGCCGTTTGCGGAGCTGGATGCGTTTCACAACACGTTTCGGGGAAAAATCGGCGAGCTGGTGAAAAAGGGCCAGGAGCAGGGCCAACTGCAAGTCCGGGACGCCAATTACGCGGCGACTGCCTACACCAGCTTGCTGATCGGTTTGCGGGTCAATCTCACCGATTCGCCGGACAGCCAGATGTGGGAAAAGTTCGTGCCGTTTGCGATGCAGCTTTTTGGACCGAAAGGCGAGTAAAGCTGCGTTCTTTTTGTTCAAAAAACGATTGATTAATCAATCATAAATGCAAAGGGGAGCTTTCCGTGAAGATATTGGCGTTTGATCGAACGATCCAAATCCGGATGGTCTTGCAGTTTTTGACGAATCTGGCGGTCATGTCTGTTACGCCGTACTTGATTATCTTTTTTTCCGGCCAACTGGGAACGGTCGTAACCGGACTGATGTTCGTCGCAGTCATGACAGCGAGCATCATCGGCTCGTTTGTCGGCGGGTACGTGGCGGACAGGATCGGGCGAAAAAAGGTGATTGTCGTCTGCGAAGCGCTCATTATGGTCGGCTTCAGCGCAGTCGCGCTCGTGAACTCGCCGTGGCTCCAGCTTCCGTATGCGACGTTTGCCCTGTTTGTGCTCATTCAGCTTTGTACGGGTGCGGCAGGGCCGGTTTATCAGGCGCTTATTATCGACGTCAGCGAGCCTGCGAGCCGGCGCTCGATTTTTACCGCGATGTACTGGATCAATAACTTGGCCGGGGCTGCTGGCGGCATGATCGGAGCCTTTTTGTTCAAGGAGCATCATTTTTGGCTATTCGTCGGTGTGGCGGGCAGCACGGCCATCGCGTTGGCGATCACGATGTTGTTCATCCAGGAAACGTACATCCCGGCAACGCACGGAGGCAAAGCGCAAGCGGCAGCCCCGTCAGGCAAAAAGCAACGGTTCGGCCAGATGCTCGGGGCGTACCGAAGCGTTTTCCGGCAAAAGTGGTTTATGCGCTTCGCCCTCGCCAGCCTGCTCATTTTGTCCATCGAGGAACAATTGACGAATGTCATCGGCATTCGCCTGGTGGCGGAAATACCAAAGCCGGTTCCGCTCCTGCCGTTTCTGTCGCTGCAAGTAGACGGCCTGAACATTCTCGGAATGCTGCGGTCGGAAAATACTTTGCTTGTTGTTTGCCTGACCGGGCTTGTCGCCAGCGTGATGAAAAAATACAGCGATCGCTTTGCCCTGCTGTGGGGCCTGGCGCTTTTTTTCGCGGGCTATCTCGTCATCAGCTACAGCGCTTCTCCGGGCCTGCTGCTCTTCGCGATGCTTGTCGCAACGGTCGGGGAGCTGGTGCACATGCCAGCCAAGCAGACGATGCTCGCGAACATGGTGCCAGATCACGCCCGCAGCACGTACATGGCGGTGTACTCGCTGCTCAACATCGTTGGAATCGGCAGCGCCGGCGTGTTTATTTTCGCAAGCTCCTGGGTGCCGTTCGCGTTCTTCCCAGTCGCATTTGCCTGCATGGGCGCGGTCAGCCTTTACCTGTTTGCGGGGGTTACGAAGCAACTCGCGAAGGAAACGGGTTATCCGGCGGCTCCGATTCAGACCGGAGCTTAGAGCTAGCTGGTGGCGGTCAGGAAAGGGCCGCCGCCCGCTTTTTCCCCGGATGGCTCACCGTGTCAGTTGTCTGATCCCGGGAAAAATAGAAACAGGATCAAACGGTTTGGTTGTATTTTTGATTCGACTCCTTTAGTATAGGTAGGATAGGATTTCGCAAGGGCTGCAACCTGACCGGGTTGATACCGCAAGTGACGGTGCCCGATTTTTTCCACCCGCTGTCCATGCAGGCCAGGGTGCGCGAAAACGGAAGACCGCGTGTGAAAGGAAGTGGATATGATGGCAAAATCGTTTGCGTCTTTTGGCTTTCGACCGGAGCTGATGCAAGGGATTCAAGACCTGTACTATAAAGAACCGACCCCGATCCAGGAGGAAGCGATTCCGCTGATTCTGGAAGGGAAAGACGTGATTGGACAAGCGCAGACCGGAACGGGGAAAACAGCGGCGTTCATGCTGCCGATCCTGAACCGTCTGGATGCGGGCAAACGCGACATTCAAGCGCTGATTCTCACCCCGACGCGCGAGCTGTCCATTCAGATCGCCAAAGAAGTGGAAAAGCTGGGCAAGCACCTCGATGTGAACGTGCTGTCTCTGCACGGCGGAACGGATATCGACAGACAGTTGAGCAAGCTGAAATCGACTGTACACATCGTCGTGGGAACACCGGGACGCGTGCTGGATCACATGAAGCGCGGCTCGCTGCACTTCGGGCGGATTTCCACGCTCGTGCTGGACGAGGCGGACAAGATGATGGAGATGGGCTTTTTGGAGGACGTGGAGCAAGTGATCGTCCATACGCCTTCCCAGCGTCAAGTGCTGCTGTTTTCTGCGACCATGCCGGATTTGGTAAAGCGGCTGGCGCATCGCTTCATGAAGCAGCCGCCGCACATCAAGATCGAGGGCAAGCAAAAGACCGTGGAGAAAATCGAGCAGTTTTACTACGTAGTCAACCAAAGCGACAAGACGGATGCGCTCGTGGACGTATTGGAGCAGGAGCAGCCGTTTTTGACCATCGTTTTCGCCAATACGCAAGTGCGCGTGCAGCAGCTCACGGCTCGCCTGCAGGAAAACGGACTTACGGCGCAAGCGCTGTACGGGGACTTGTCGCAGAGCAAGCGCGAGCAACTGATGCGACAGTTCCGCGAAATGCGCTTCCAGTACCTGGTGGCGACGGATATCGCGGCGCGCGGGCTGGACGTCGAGGGCGTCACGCACGTCATCAACTACGATTTGCCGAATGACGTGGAGAGCTACATTCACCGCGTGGGCCGGACAGGGCGCGCCGGACAGAGCGGAAAAGCGATCTCGCTCATTTCCCCGCGCCAGAAAAACTTGATGGGCCGCTTCGCCAAAGCGACGAAGGCGTCGATTGAAGAGCGGATTCTGGAGCCTGGCCGCCACCTGGATGCAGGCCGTCGCCAGCGCGCCCAGGAGCGCGAGGCGCACTTCATCGAGCTGCGCGCCCAACAGGCAAAAGAGCAGCAAAAAGAAAAAGACAAAGAGTTCGCTCCTGTTCGCGAAGCATTGAAGAAAAAAGCCAAGGTGAAGCCGGGCTACAAAAAGAAGCTGGCGCGCGAGCTGGATGAGCTTCAGGCGCGATACGAGAAAAACCGCAAAAAGGCGGAAGCGATCGCGGCCCGCAAAGCAGGCAAAACCGTGAAGCCCGCCGACGCCAAAAAAGCGGGCAGAGGCGGAGCAAGCCGCTCTGCCAAAGGGGCAAGGCCGTTCCGCCAAGATTCGGGCAAGTCGCGCGGATAATCAACAGAAGAGAAAACGAAAAAGAGGTCCAGATTCGCTTCGTGCGGTCTGGACCTTTTTGCGTTTAGGGGAAGGTGGGTGTTATGAGAATTATTTGAATCATAAAGGAAAGTGAAGAAAAATTAATTCTGATAAAACATATCGGAATTATGTTGATTATATATTTCTCATCCAGTAGACTCAAACCTAAGTTTGGAATAAATCATAGTATTCTCATCTGATTAGTATGTAACAAGGAGGAAGCGATGATGGGGAAATACTTGCTCAAGCGGTCGCTGTCGATGGTGATTACGCTCTGGCTCATCGCCACGTTGACGTTCGTCATCATGCATTTGATCCCGGGCGATCCGTTTGCGACAGAGGCCCGCATGCTGCCGGAAGAGGTGGTGCAAAACATGCGGGAGCGGTACCACCTCGATAAACCGTTGATGGAGCAGTATGTCCGGTATATGAACGGCCTGATCCACCTCGACCTGGGGCCTTCGATCCAGCAAAAGTCGCAGGATGTGACGACGCTGATCCAACAGGGCTTTCCCGCCTCGGCCGTGCTCGGCTTGCAGTCGCTGGTCATGGCTTTGGTCGGAGGCATTGCGCTCGGAGTGGTCGCCGCCCTGTTTCACAACCGTTTGCCGGACTACGCCGCGATGTTTTTTGCGATTCTCGGCATTTCGGTTCCGAGTTTCATTTTGGCTCCTTTGCTCATCAAGTATTTTGCCGTGAAGTGGGAGCTGCTCCCGGTCGCTTCCTGGGACGGCTGGGAGTATTCGCTGCTTCCGTCCGTGGCGCTGGCGATCGGGCCGCTGGCGATTATTGCCCGCTTCGTCCGCACCAGCATGATCGAGGTGTTCGACCAGGACTACATGAGCACGGCGGAGGCGAAGGGGCTGTCCACTTTTCACATCGCGGTCCGGCACGGCATCCGCAACGCGATTTTGCCGGTGATTACGTTTATCGGCCCGCTCTTTGCCAACCTGATTACGGGCACGTTTGTGATCGAAAAAATTTTCGCCATACCGGGCATCGGCAAATATTTCGTGGAGAGCATCTTCAATCGGGACTATCCGGTCATTCTCGGCACTTCCGTATTTTACAGTGCCGTCCTCATTTTGACACTGTTTTTCACCGACATTTTATACCGATTCGTCGATCCGCGAATCAAGTTAGCCAACGGGGGGGAATGAGGCGATGGCAGAAGTGTCACAAGTGCGTGACGAGCTGTTCCGGCCGCTTGATCGCAGCCGCTTCGACCAGCACAGCGCGATGCTGCCGAGTGCGAGCTACGGATGGGAGAGCGTGCGGAAAATGTTTCGCAACAAGCTGGCGGTATTCGGCTTTTGCTTGCTGGGAGCGATCGTCTTCCTGTCGGCTTTTGGCCCGAGCATGGTCCCGTATTCAGCCAGCGAGCAATCTCTCGTCTCGGGAAATTTGCCGCTGTCGTCGGAGCACTGGTTTGGAACGGACGATCTGGGCCGCGACATGTGGGTGCGCACCTGGGAAGGCGGACGCATCTCCTTGTTTATCGGAGTGGTCGCTGCGCTGATTGACCTCGTGCTGGGCGTGGTGGTCGGCGGGCTGGCGGGCTATATGGCCGGGCGCGGCAAGTGGGGCGACCGCATCGACAATGTGCTGATGAGGCTGGTGGAGATTTTGTACGGGATTCCGTACTTGCTCGTCGTGATTTTGTTGATGGTCATTATGGAGCCGGGGCTGACCACGATCATTACGGCTTTGTCGATTACCGGCTGGGTAGGAATGGCTAGGCTCGTGCGCGGGCAAATTTTGCAGGTAAAAGGCCAGGAGTACGTGCTCGCGGCCGAAAAGCTGGGGACACCGCACGCGAAAATCATTTGGCGGCACTTGCTTCCGAACGTGGCGGGAATCATCATCGTCAACCTGACTTTTACCATCCCCCAGGCGATCTTTGCCGAGTCGTTTCTGAGCTTTCTCGGGCTGGGCGTACAGGCTCCAACGGCGAGCTGGGGCACGATGGAAAACGATGCGCTGGCCGTCATTTTGAGCGGGCAATGGTGGAGGCTGTTTTTCCCGGGCGTGATGATCTCGCTTGTCATGTTTGCCTTTAACGCGATCGGAGACGGCTTGCAGGACGCTTTCCATCCGCGAAGCAGCAAAGCTTGAAGGAGGAATGACAAATGACCAATGTGCTGGAAGTGGAAGATTTGCACGTCTCCTTCCGGGCTTATGGCGGGGAAGTCCAGGCGGTGCGCGGCGTGAGCTTTTCCGTGCGGCCAGGGGAGACGCTGGCGATTGTCGGCGAGAGCGGCTGCGGAAAAAGCGTGACGGCCCGGGCGATCATGGGCATGGTGAAAGCGCCGCGGGGCCGCGTGAAAAAGGGGAGCGTCCGCTTGCACGGCAGAGAGCTTTCCTGTCTCGGAAAAAAAGAGTGGCAGCAAATTCGCGGCGCGCAGATCGGGATGATTTTTCAAGACCCGATGACGTCGCTCAATCCGACGATGAAGCTCGGGACGCAAATCGCCGAGGTGCTCGTCAAACATCAGAAGCTGTCCGCCAAAAAAGCGCGGGAAAAGGCGATTGAGCTGTTGGCGGCAGTCGGCATACCGGAGCCGGAAAGAAGGTGCGACCAATATCCGCACGAATGCAGCGGCGGGATGAGGCAGCGGATCGTCATCGCCATTGCGCTCGCCTGCGACCCGCAGTTGATTATCGCCGACGAGCCGACGACGGCGCTCGATGTGACGATTCAGGCGCAAATTTTGGCGTTGCTCCACGATTTGCAGCGGACAAAAGGGACGTCGATCATCATGATTACCCACGATTTGGGCGTCGTGGCGGAGGTGGCCGATCAGATGGCGGTGATGTACGCAGGCGTCATCGTCGAGCAAGGTCCGGTGGCAGAAGTTTTCGACAACCCGCAGCATCCGTACACGCGCGGACTGCTGCAATCCGTTCCCCGTCTGGATCAGCCGAGCGAGGAGCGGCTCATCCCGATTCAGGGCGCTCCGCCGGATTTGTTTGCGCCGCCCGCAGGCTGCCCGTTTGCCGCGAGGTGCGACTACGCCATGGAGGTGTGCGCGGAACACATGCCGCAGAGCACGGCCTTTTCCTTGCAGCATCAGGCGAAATGCTGGCTGCACGATTCGCGCGCGCGGCGTGTGGAGGAACTGGTGAGTGCAGGGAGGGAGCGGCATGTCTGACATTTTGCTAGAAGTAAAAGAGTTGCGCAAATATTACCCGATCGGCAACGGCAAACAGGTCAAATCGGTCGATGACATCTCCTTTTCAATCCGCAAAGGGAAGACGCTCGGACTGGTCGGCGAGAGCGGCAGCGGCAAATCGACGCTCGGCAGAACGATTGTCGGGCTGTATCCTCCGACGAGCGGCTCGGTCGTTTTTGATGGAACCGATCTGGCCGAGGCAAAAGGCGGGAAAAGGCGCGAGATCAATCGGCGGATGCAGCTCATTTTCCAAGACCCGCAATCTTCGCTCAACCCGCGCATGAGAGTAGGGGACATTATCGCGGAAGGAATCGAGGCGCACGGCTTGGCAAAAGGGCGCGAGAAAACAGAGCAGGTGCGGCAGCTTTTGGAAAAAGTCTCTCTGCACCCCGATCATGCACGGCGTTATCCGCATGAATTTAGCGGCGGACAGCGGCAGCGGATCGGGATTGCCCGGGCGTTGGCGGTACAGCCAAGCTTTATCGTGGCCGATGAGCCGATTTCGGCGCTGGACGTGTCGATTCAGGCGCAGGTGGTCAATCTGCTGGCTGACTTGCAGCAGGAAAGCCAGTTGACGTATTTGTTCATCGCGCACGATCTGGCTATGGTCAAATACATCAGCGACCGCATCGGCGTCATGTACCTCGGCCGGATGATGGAGCTGGCCGACAGCGACGCGCTGTTTGCCAGTCCGCTGCATCCGTACACGCAGGTGCTGCTGTCGACCATGCCCGTGTCCCACCCGAAGCACCGCGCCGCTCGCGAGCGAATTGTCATCGGCGAGCCGCCGAGCCCGATCCATCCGCCGCCAGGCTGCCCGTTCCAGACGAGATGCCCGAAAGCGATGAGCATTTGCAGGCAAATGGCCCCGGCCTGGAAGGAGGTGGAAGCTAAGCACTGGGTAGCCTGCTTTTTATACGAATAAATCGGGGAGAAACATACGGAGGAAAGAGACATGAAGAAAAAACTGATTACGGCTGCTGCCCTGCTGCTGCTGGTTGTTCCGGGATTGGCCGCGTGCAGCAAGGATACGCCGGCAGCTTCGGATACGAATCAAGGACAGGCTGCTTCTGCAGCCGCCATCAAGCAAGAGGTGACGGCGAACCTGAAGGGCGAGCCGTACACGCTCGATCCGGCATTCGCCTCGGACTCGACTTCGTATTGGGTCATCGACCACCTGTACGAAGGGCTGTACCGCTATGACCAAAACGGCGAGCTGGTCGAGGGCGCAGCGGAAAAAATCGAGATTTCCCCGGACGGGAAGACGTACACTTATCACATCCGCAAAGGGCTGAAATGGTCTAACGGCGATGCGTTGACCGCCAAAGACTTCGAATTTGCCTGGAAGCGGGTGCTGGACCCGAAAACGGCCGCCTATGAACCGTCTGCCCTGTACTACATCGAGGGAGCGGAGGAGTACAACACAGGCAAAGGCCCGCTGGAAAACGTGAAAATCGCCACGCCAGACGACTACACGCTCGTCGTCGGGCTGAAAAACCCGACCAGCTTCTTCCCGAAAGTCGCGATCGGCCGTCCGTACTTGCCTGTGAATCCGAAAGTGGTGCAGGCGGACAAAAACTGGGCAGCGGAAGCGAAAAGCATCGTGACGAACGGCGCTTACAAAGTCAGCGGCTGGGAGCACAACAACGAGCTGACGCTGACCAAAAACGACCAGTACTGGGACAAAGACGCCGTGACGATGGAAACGGTTCATTTCAAAATGGTCAACGACGCCACTACCTCCTACCAGATGTACAAGACAGGCAAGCTCGACCTGATCGACTCGTTGCCGACCGATGTTATCGAGCAGGAAAAAGGCAAGGAAGAGTACAAGACAACGGCTGACTTCGGCGTGTACACCTACACGTTCAACACAGAGGCAGAGCCGTTCAACAACGCGAAAATCCGGCGAGCTTTTGCGCTGGCGATCGACCGGGAAGCGATCACGCAAAACATTACGAAGGGCGATCAAAAAGCGGCCTACGGCTACGTCGCCTACGGCGTGACCACACCGTCCGGCAAAGACTTCCGCGACGAGGCGGCACCGTACTACAGCTACGATCCGGCCGCAGCGAAAAAGCTGCTGGAAGAAGGCATGCAGGAACAAGGCTGGTCGACGCTGCCTGCCGTCACCTTGAAGTACAGCACAGGCGAGTCGCATAAAAAAGTAGCGGAAGCGCTGCAAGAGATGTTCCGCAAAAACTTGGGCGTAGAAATCAAGTTGGAGCATCAGGAGTGGAAAACGTACATCGACACGTACAAGCAAATGAACTTCCAGATCGCGCGCATGGGCTGGACCGGAGCGTACCTGGACCCGCTGGCCGTCCTGGAGCTGTACACGAGCAAGTCGTCGAGCAACTTCACCAAGTGGGAAAATGCGAAGTTCGACGAGCTGATCGAGCAAGCGCGGGTGGAGCAAGATCAGGAAAAACGGACCAAGCTCTTGCATGAAGCGGAGGATGTGTTGATGGCGGAAATGCCGATTATTCCGGTCTACTTTTACACACAAAACTACTTGAACAACAAAAAGATCGAAGGCATTCGCTACAGCGTGACGACAGAGCCGGACTTCCGCTGGGCGAAAAAGGTGGCGGAATAAGCGCGCCCGCCGCGCCTGCAAGACAAGATTGATTAAAGGAGCCTCCTGCTTGCTTGCGGGAGGCTCCTTGCTGTCTGGGCGATTTTGCGGCGAAAAACGACGATGTTGTGAAATAGTGTTTTCCTCCTGGAAAAATGCGGGTAATATATAGGTAGATAGAACCCTATGCGAGAACGTTGCATGAGAGTACAGGGTGTGAGGAGAACGAATGATGATGGATACGTGTTTCAAATGCGGAAGCAAAATGAAGCCGAATGAATACACTTGCCACGTCTGCGGCGAAAACGAAATGGAAGACTACCGGATGATTCGCAACTACGTGCGAAGCTACCCGAATTCGAATGCGATGCAAATTGCCAATGCGACAGGTATCTCCGTGTCCAAAATATTGCGCTACATCAAAAACGGCTCCTTGACCGTGGTCGACAACCAATCCCGCAGAGGACGGCGTTTTGAATGACGAGGAAATGGACGAACAGCCCGCAAGCTGCAACATGCGCCAAGCATGTGAGCGTGCGGCTTTGTTGCGATTGAAAAAGTGGAGCTTCATCTAAAATTGTAAGAACATGCTATAAGTAGTGAGCAGCTTAAAATATGTCACCGTGTTTGACCTAAATGTGCCCCCGAAAATGGGCTGTTTTTATTTTACAAGCATATTCATGAAATGTACCAAAAGCCCGTACATCGCAAAGGGACATTAGCGAAGGCAGATCTACAGAAAATTGTTCTCGGGAATGAGTATGATGTGCAGCGCATGCTTTATTCGTTAATCCGTCCTATTTTCCCTGAAGCAAGAGTTGAAATTTATGAGGACGGGGGATATAAAAGCTATCGCTATGATATTTTTTTGATGATTATGAAACGGTTATCGAAGTCAAATGCTCCCGTCCATCCAGGCAGGAACGTGAACTCACCGAGCAAATCGGATCTGATGCTTTTCACTATCAAGAAAAGTACATTTACCTCTTTATCTACGATAAGCATAGAGTAATAGCAAACGTCGATGCTTTCTCCAAAGCATATAGTAAATCGCTGGATACACACGAAAAGCAGATCGAAACAGTTATTATCCAGCCCATTTCTTTTTAGAACACGATCCAAGCTCGTAAAAATAGCAAAGCTCCATATTATGAATAAAGGCACCCAGGATTTTATTTTCAGATTTAAGGGTAACGTTTGCCCAACGTCAAGTAGACAGTGGAAGAAGAAAAGATCTGACACCAATCATTTGGTTATGATTGGTGTCATTTTTATGCGCAGATTGTTGAAGAGAGTGCCGGTATGAGCAAGCCCCCATTTCGTTGAACACTAAAAAGCTTTGGACTGCAAGCTGACGTCCGGTACTCATTGGCTTCAGCTATTGGCCTAACGGACGGATGAGTTTTTCCAGTTGATTAGTAGGATTGGGGCCTGACCGCATACATGTGAGCGAGCTTTTTTATGCTTTTTACACCCAGCGCAACCCTTTCGGATAGTGATTTTTCAACAGGCCCTCCGATTGCTTTCCCCAGCCGATGGAAAAGCCGTCTACGGCGACGAGTGTCCAGCCGTTCGCTCCGTCCCGGGCGAGCGCTTCGCCTTTCAAATAGCGCAGCAGGTCGGGATCGTCCGCGCTGTAAGCGGCGACGCGGGCAGCCTCAGCGGGCGTGATGGCGAGCGCGAGCGCATGGGCAGGCTCCAGCCGATTTTTTTTCACCGTACCGAGATGCAGGCCGACGCGCGCGACCTTGAGCTTGTCCCAGTCCATTTCCGGGATGGGCGAGTAGTACAGTTGCTCGCCAAACAGGACAAAGGCGGATTCGTCGGCAAATGCGTCTGCGAGCTGCGGCATCGCTTCCTTGGCAAAAGCGCGCCAGGCAGCCAGCGCTTCCTTGCGTCCGGCGGGAGCGGCGGTTTTGGCGGCCCGCTTGTCCTTGCGCTTGCCAGACGCTGCGATTGGGGCTGCGTTTGCATCGGCGCTTTTTTGCAGCTTGGCGAGGTAGTGGCCTTCGCCTTGCAAGCGATGCGGCCACAGGCGCGCAGTATCGCTGAGCGCTTCGCAGGCGGGATTGGCCCAGCTTGGCTGACCGGGAGCGAACCATTCCGGCTGCGGCAGCGGGACGATTGTAAATTCCGGATGGCGGGCGAGAAAATCGACGAGAGACTGCTCGTTTTCCAGCGGAGCGAACGTGCAAGTGGAGTAGACGAGCGTTCCGCCCGGCTTGAGCATGGCGCTGGCGGCGTCGAGAATGTCTTGCTGCATGAGGTGGCATTCCGTCACTTTGTCCGGCGACCAGTCTTCCACCGCTTCTGGCAGCTTGCGGAACATCCCTTCGCCGGAGCACGGGGCATCGACGAGAATTTTGTCAAAAAACTGCGGAAAACGCTCCTGCAGCCGCTCCGGCGTCTCGTTGGTCACGACGGCGTTTTTGACGCCGCAGCGCTCCAGGTTTTCCGCCAACGCTTTCACGCGAACCGGGTGAATTTCGTTGGCAACGAGCAAGCCTTCGCCGTTCAGTCCCGCAGCGAGCTGAGTAGACTTGCCGCCGGGAGCCGCGCACAGGTCGAGGATGCGCTCGCCCGGCTGTGCGTCGAGCGCCTCGGCGGCGGACATGGCGCTTGGCTCTTGCAGGTAGTACAAGCCCGCCGCGTGAAACGGATGCTTGCCGGGGCGGTCTTGCTCGCGGTAGCGAAACCCGTTTGCGCACCAGGCAACCGGCTCCAGCGCAAACGGGGAGAGCGAGAGAAAACGCTCGCGCGCGACCTTGAGCGGATTGACTCGCAAGCCGTGCGTGACGGGCTGGTCGTAGGAAGCGATGAACGCTTCGTATTCCTGTTCGAGCAGGTTTTTCATTCGTTCGGTGAAAAGTCCGGGTAGATTTTGTGTCATAAACGCCTCCGTTGTCAGATTTTGGCCGCATGTAAAAGGAAAAGCTAGAATCATGGCGAATCATAGAAAATGAGGTGAGAGCTTGTTATGAAGGGATCCCGTGCAGAACGCTACCGTTCCCGGCGGAGGAACGACTCGGAAGTCAGCCGATTTTGGATCATGGGGTTGCTTTTCTCACTGCTGGTGCTCGCTTTTGAATTCTTCATCGAAATTCCCGCCGATGCAGAGTGGCTTGTCGATATGGAGATGGCCTTGTTCTCGGCCAGCTTTACGTTGCTCGCTTTTTACCTGCTCGGGCTTACCTTTGCCTTTTCCCGCCACCAACAGGCAGGGAAGATCAATCACCAGATCATCATCTATGTATGGTTGGGAGCGATCTTGTTTCACCTTTTCCTGCTCATCAGCAATTTGTCCAATCAACATGTGTACAAAGCAGGGATCATTTTATTTTTAGGGCCTTTGTTTTTAACTGTCTACCATTTTATCACGTACTTGTCCGCTTTGCGCGAGGAGCGTGAGGAGCAGGAAGCGGCCACGGCTGCTTCGCTGGAGCGCACGGCTTACCAGATGATTCTGGAGGGCGGCAAGGTGTACAGCGAAATCAACCGGTTAAAAACAGAGTATCCGGAAGTGGACCAGATGCTTCGCGCCAACGACTTTCACGATAGATTGGAGCGCTACGCCCTGGAGATGCAGCAGTATTTGCAGGTGAAAAACTTCGAGCGCAAGGACGTGGAGCTGTTGGAGGGGCACTACTATTTCTTGGAAAATTTGCTGAGTCTCGCGAAGCAGCACCCGGGGATCATCGAATCTCGCGCGTATTCGCACCGCGCAGACAAGTAAAGCAAAAAGGAGAGGGAAGCAAATGTTTTGGAAAAAGGACAAAGGACTTGCGGAAAAAGAGACAGCAGCGGCAGCAGTGACACCCTTGGCAACAGAGAGCGAAGCACAGCAGCAAGACGCGTGGAAAAAGGAACTGCGCGGACTGTACGAACAGATAGGGGCGATCATTTCCCAGCACAATGAGGTAAATGCTCAACACGACGGGCTTGCCCATCTGGCCACCCAAATGAAAAACGTCGTGGAGAAAATCCAGGCCATCAACGAAAAAGACGACGAGTCTGCCAACCAGCTCTCCGTGCGCGGAGAGCGGCTGACCGTCATCTGCAAAGATTCGGTCGAGCGCTCGGAGGCGGGCAAAAAGGCGATGACCGAAGTGGTCGATGTGATGAGCCAGCTAGAAAAAGAATCGACGAACACGTCCCGCTCGATGAGCCGGCTGGAAGAACGCTCCTCGGAGATCACGAGCATCGTCAAGGTCATTAGCGATATCGCCAACCAGACGAATTTGCTCGCGCTGAATGCCGCGATTGAGGCGGCGCGCGCAGGCGAGCAGGGACGAGGCTTCGCAGTCGTGGCGGACGAGGTGCGCAAGCTGGCAGAAATGACGGCGAACTCGACGAAAACGATTGCCGAGCTGATCGGCAAAATCCAGGAGGAAACAAAAGAAGCGCTCGCCAACAGCGAGAAGAGCGGCAACGCGATCAAAAACGGACTGGCGATCAGCAAGGAAGCGTCCGAAAAAATGGACGGAATCGTGCGCGCTTTCCACGAAGTCAACGAAGAAGTGGCAGGCGTCATGCAGATTATCCAGCAGCAAAAGCGCTTTGCCGACGAGGTGTCCAGCCAGGTCAATGCAGCGCGCGGCCTGTTGGACGACCTGAACGAAGATTTGATCGGCCACGTAAAAGAAGCGGGCGTCGTCGACCAGCTTTTGCAGAGCAGCCTGAAAGAAGTCAAAAAAGTATTGTCCTAATAAAATTATTCCTCGACAAAGTGAAACGGAAAGTCCCTCCCCGCAGTCTTAATGGGTGAGGGACTTTTTTGTGCAGCTAAGGCTAGGTTAATCGCTTGGCACAGCCGAGTTTTTTAGCCGAGGCGAGAGCTTCGCCGGGAGAGAGCGGCTAGCCCACCCGTTCTAGTACGGGTCTACTACAGGCAATGGCTGCTCCAGCATGTAGCGGTACACAGGCATCTCATCTCCGGCTTCGACCGGAATGAAGTTGAAGGTGACATAGCTGTCGACCGATTCCGGCTCCAGGGCGAGTGCAATGAAGTTGGCGTTTGGCTGGGCCATGCTGAATACATAGCTGCCGGCCGGGAAAGTCTTGGTCGTCTTGGTCACATTGGTCGTGACTTCGTTCGTAAAATGCCCGTTTTCGTACGTCGTGTTTACTTTGTTTTCGCTGACGGTGTAGCGCTCGACAGGCACGGTTGTCTCTTCGGACAGCTTGCTTACCTCCACGCCGAGCTTTTTCAGCTTGGCTGCCACGTCGTGATAGGCAGCAGGCATGATGTAGGCGGTAGGGCGTTCGCGCTCCAGCACGGGGTAGGCGTCAGTCGAGCTGACCCAGTCGATGGGGACCGACACTTTTTTGGCCTGCGCCACGTCGACGACGACCAGCGACTGATTCGGGATGAGTTTGTTTTCGCTCGTGATGACGAGTTTGTCGTCGTCGTTTGCTTTTCTGCCTTTTTCGGTGACTTCCTCGCGGGCGCGGGCGACGGCTGCCTTGATCGCATCGGCATGGGCGGCGGTGGACTGGATGATGGCGGCGTGCGTGACGGCCTGGCTGTAGACGCGACGCTCAAAATCGGCCCGTCCGATGCCGATGCCGCGCGTTTCTACGAGGAAGGTCAACGTATTTTTCAAACCGAGCGCATTGCGCCCGATGCGCGTCTCCGTGCTGCCTTCCGTGGCGGTCACCTTGCCGTCCTTGCCTTTGGCGAGCGTGAAGTAGGCGTGGTGGGAAAGCTGCTCCTTGTCCAGCGCTTTTTGCGCATCGGCCAACAGGAGCGAGTCGGACAGCTTGCGCAGCGACTCGGGAATATTCAAGTTTTTGGCGGACGAGATCAGGACGTCATAGGAGGAGATTGCGCCCTTTTCCCCGACGTGGGCAAACTGGCTGTAGTTGACGCCGTATTCGTGCGCGTCGAGGATCACGTCTGGCTGAAACTCATTGATCGCCTGATGTACGGCTTGCACCTCGGGATACTCGACCTTCATGTAGTCGCGGTTGGCATCCAGATCGGTAGCGATGTAGCGCTTGAACTGGTAGGAGCCGTCCGGGTTGAGCCGGGGGACGATGGCGACGTTGACCTTGTCGAGCAAATCGGCGCCGAGCGCGTCTTCAGCCAGCCATTTGGCGATGACGAGGGCGGATTCTCCGGCGGCAGGCTCGTTTCCGTGAATTTGCGCTTGCAGCCAGACGAGCGGCTTTGTCTGGTTTTGCTTGACGGTCGTCATGTCTTTGCTGAACAAAAGGAGCGGGATGTCCCGTCCCTCCAGCGAGGTTCCGATCGAAACCAGCTTGGCGTGCTTGCTGGTTTCTGCCAACTTGCTTATGTATGCCAGCATTTCTTCCTGGGTAGTGAAGGCGACCTTTCCTTTGGCAAAGCCAGGGGTGCCGAAATCGAGCTGCGGGTCGGGGAACAGACTTTTGACCTCTGCAGGCTGTACATAGCTTGGGCCGAGGCCATAGTACGGAACAGGAGCGTCCGTCTGGGCAGCGTGGGCGGTCGGCGGCGCCCAGGGGAGTGCAAAACCGCTTGACAAAAGCGACACGGCAAGGGCAGCAGATGTGATGCAACGTACCTTCTTGGTCATAGGTTCCCTCCACGGATCAACAGAGAATGGTTGTACATTCTTAAAATATCAGATAATTTAAAAAATAATAATCGCCCTCTTTATTCATTTTCACAGGAGAGAAAGCGGGACTTCCGTGTGATTCGCCATGAATAATATGGTATCATTTTCATATTGATACAAAAGTTTAGCTCTTCACCATTAAACGTGCTTGATCTTCCTCTAGCGTAGTTTTTCACTTTTTTATATGGCTGGTTTACACTCCA
>NZ_JBYSWV010000046.1:0-36568 GCF_058781555.1 Brevibacillus sp. FW306-2-1A-C05A | reverse complement strand
CCCCGTTTTAACTCACGGGCAATGGTAGCATGATGCCGTTTGAGTTCTCTGGCAATGGCGCGGGCAGACCAACCCAACCGATGAAGGAGTGCTAGCTCACTACGCTCTGTTATGCTAAGATGTGTATAACTCATGATTGATTCTCCTGTGTAAATGGTGTTGTCGTGACTTCATTTTACACGAATCAATCATGGGCCGTTTTTTTATCTAGGTGTCGCACTTGATATTACAATCTGTCGTCAGTGGCAGGCGGATCGCTTTTTTTCTCGATCGACTCTGCCTCTTTTTCTTTTTCCTTGTTCGCCTTCAGTTGCAGATCCAAAATGTTGTTGATGCGAATTTGCAGGTCGACGTGCTTGAAGGCGACGACCAAGACGAGAAAACAGACAACAGCAGCGAGCACCTGTACATAGTCCATCGACATCATCGGCCGCTCGCTCCATGCTGAGTTTCTTTCGGCATCATTGCTTTCTTGCCTCGAATGCTTGCCGCCCCAGCTCTTCTGCCATAAAAGGCGAGACTCTCCTTGGCGGGGAGCAAAAAGCCGAGGACAGTGAGTACCGCCTGGCGTCTCCCTCGCTGCGCCTTTGGCAGAACGCTGCCAGACGATTCGTTTTCGCGGCGGCCTGTAAACCGGGCTGGTTGCTTTTGCATATACTCACTCCTTCTCTGGTTCCGTGTTTAAATCAGGACTGCTTCGCTTCCCCAGCAGGATTGATAGGAACGTTTGTTCTGTTTTGTAGTACAAGTATCTCATACAAAACTCGAAAGTTCAAGTTATTTCCAATCATTTTTTCCAGCTAATTTTGCCGAACAAAAATGTACATTTTCTTGATTAGAAAACGTAGTTGCCAAGCTTTTGGCAGAGTATCGGCTCTGCGCCTGTGCTGGACAAGGAACCTTCTCCATTTTTATCTGTACAAAAAAGCGCGTTCTGCCTGAACAGAATCGCGCTTGTGGGTAGACCCGACAATTTCATTACAATTCGCCTTGCTGCCTAAAAAGTACACCGTTCTCATACTCCAGAACATTTCCATCTGCTGTCGGTTGACGGATTTCTTGAAATGTACTTCTAACAGTCGGTAGGAAGGTTGGGGCTAAGGCGTGAGGGTGGGCGTGAGGCTAGGGAAGGGCTTGGGCGAAGGCCGGGGCAAGTAGCTCGGTGAGGGCCGAGACGAGAAGCTGAAAAAGTCGGGGCTAAGGGCTGGACAATGTTTGGACGAGAAGCTACACGAAGTTTAGACAAGAAGCCGAACAAGGCCGAGGCTAAGGGCTGGGCACAGACTTGCGCGAGAGGCTGGGCGAAAGTTTGGGCAAAAGCGAGAACACCCCCCTTACCAAAAAACACCAAAAGCCAGCCCCTCCCCAATCTGGCAAAGGTCCTGGCTCTTGGCTCTTATCGAATTTCCTCGTGGGCGTTCATCAGATCAGTCCCAAATGTTCGGCCGCTTGACACCCATCGTTCTCATATAATCGAGAAGCTGGCCCGTATGGACGGACTCGTGATAGGCGATCCGCAGTAGCATGTCCCCTAGTGTTCTGACGTACCCGACATCGGAGCGGTCGATGCGGATACTCTCCAGGTCGCTTTTGTCCAACCCTTTGACAAAGGCGAGAAACTGTTCCCGGTACGGCTGCGCAAACGCCAAATCTTCCTCGACGGTCGTGAACGGCTTGGTTTCATACGGATTCGGGAGAGCAGACAGAGCGGCGCTGCCTCGCTGAATCAAAATCTGGTGATACAAAAATTCGCCCTCGATGACATGCCGAATCATTTGTGCGCAGGTAAACGCTTTGTCGTCGGGCTTCCAGTTCAGCCTGTCGTCTGGAATCGCCCGCCATACTTTGATGCTTCGGCGTCTGACTTCCTCGAAATTCAGAATCAGCAGATCGTTCGCGTTCATGTCGCTTCCCCCTCTCTCCCTGTTCCAGCCTGATTAGTCTTTTTGATACAGATCGCACGTCGCCACGTGGTCGTTCACCATGCCTACTGCCTGCATGAACGCGTAGCAGATCGTCGAACCGACAAACGTGAAGCCGCGCTTTTTCAAATCCTTGCTCATCTTGTCGCTGATTTCGGTGGAGGCAGGTACGTCCCTAAGCTCCTGAAAGTGGTTGTGGATCGGCTTGCCGCCGACAAACGACCAGATGTAGCTGGAAAAGGAGCCGAACTCCTCCACGACTTTGAGATAGGCGTGAGCGTTTTTGACGACGCCTCTGATTTTCAGCTTGTTCCGCACGATGCCCTCATCCTGCAAAAGTTGTTCGATCTTTTCCTCGTCGTACTGCACGATCTTTTCCGCTTCAAAGTTGTCAAAAGCCCGGCGGTAGTTCTCCCGCTTTTTCAGGATCGTGTACCAGCTCAGCCCCGCCTGCGCGCCCTCCAGATTCAAATATTCAAAGAGCAGCCGGTCATCGTAGACAGGCACGCCCCACTCCCGGTCGTGATAATCCAAATACAACGGGTCCTGATTCACCCAGCCACATCGATTCATCGGAAAAGACCTCCCGTAAATACGAACATATATTCTTATATAGAGAATATACAATCTTTGGCTGTTCTGCAAGTTATTCTTGCCCATTCTCGCAACTTTTCTCGCACAACAAAAAGACCCTATCAGCGCAATAGGGCCTCTCTCTTTTTTCACGATCGCAAAAACACCGCGCGCAAAAACGCGAAAAAAAAAAGATTAAGCCGTCAAAATAATCGGCTTGCCGCGCGTTATGACGACGGTGTGCTCGTACTGGGCGACGTAGCTTCTGTCCGGCGTCACCAAAGCCCAGCCGTCTGCCCCATCCTTCACATACTCCGTTCCAGTGGAAATAAACGTTTCGACAGCGAGCACCAGCCCGTCCGTAAGCAGCCGTTTGTCCCATTTGTCGTAGTAGTTCAGGACGTGCGCCGGCTCCTCGTGCAAGCTTTTGCCGATGCCGTGGCCTGTGAGATTTTTGACGACCGTAAATCCTTTTGCCTTCGCTTCATTGTGGACGATGCGCCCGATCTGGCTCAACTTGGAGCCAGCCTTGGCCGAATCCAGCGCCTTGTACAGCGATTCCTCTGCGCATTTGCACAGCGCCTGCTTCACAGGCTCTCCCTGTCCCACGACAACCGAAGCGCCTGTATCGGCAAAATAACCGTCCAGCTCTGCGGAGACGTCGACGTTGACGACATCGCCTTCCTTCAACACGGTTCCGTCGGGAATCCCGTGCGCCACAACGTGATTCACGCTGATGCACGTCTGCCCGGGGAAGTCGTACGTCACCTGTGGAGCCGAGCGCGCACCGTACTTCGCCAAAATATCGCCGCCGATACGATCCAGCTCTTTTGTCGTGATGCCCGCCCGGACGGCCTTCAGCATCGCTTCTCTAGCTTCTGCCACAATTCTCCCGATCCGCTGCAAAGCGAGCAAGTCGTGTTCATTTTGAATCGACATGCCGTGTCCTCCTTCGCTGAAAATGTATGCCAAAACCAAATCCGAACCCGCTCCATTTATTGGAACACATTTCTGTTCAAATCGCAAACGCAAAGCCTGGCAGCCAAACGCACAAGCTAAGCGGGGCTTACCTCGTACCGTCCATCCCCCGTCTGCTCGCGGATAAATCCGATCGAAATCCGGTTAAACTCTTCCGGCTGATCGACATTGACCACGTGGCCGCAGTTCATCAAAAGGCGCAACTGCGCATACTGTCTCTGACTCACACACGCTTGAACCGCGGGCAAAAACATGTAGTCTTCGTCGCCCATCACAAACAGGGCCGGAATCGGAGGCTCCTTCGCCAGCAGGCTGCATAAAAACGCATTGATGCCGTGCGTCAGCGAAAACCAGCGCTTGAACTCTTTTTGACAAAGCTTTTGCGCTTCTCTGACAAATAACGACCGGGATTCGCGATGGCGCGCCCGCGGCATGATGACCCAGGCAAACAGTTTGTACAGCCACATGTACGGCACGATGTGCTTGACGAGATTGCCGAGCGCAATCAGCACCTGCGAACGCAAATTCAGCCGGGTCACGGCTCCCGCCAAAACCATCGAGCGTATTTTGTGCGGCTCCAGCTCTGCTATGATCTGCACGATGATCGTCCCGAGCGAAACCGCGACAAAATGGCTGGAAGCGATGTTCTCGTGCTTCATCACCTCGATAATGTCGCGGCTCACGTCCTCGAACGTGTATTTCGGCCGCCGCTTCCCCAGATGCTGCTTCGACCTGCCATGACCGCGCAAATCGACGAGGAGAATATTAAAATGTTCTTTGTAAGCTTTGATCTGTTTATACCAGATGGATGAGCTGCCGCCCGCGCCGTGGACGAAGGTCACCCATTCATAACCCTCACCGCGTATGTACGTCTTATAATGAATCACTTATATCCCCCCAGAGGTATTATAGCGGAGGGATGTTCTGTGTGAAACTATTACCATTTTCTTGCATGAGAAAACTTGGCTGCGCCGAGCCAATGGCGAAGCCTTCACGGACCTAGCGGGCATCAGTCTTGCTCTATCGTTTCGTTCGAAGTCTCGTTATGTTGCTGCACTTATGCTTTGATAAGAGTCTTATCCATTCTTATCTGTTACAAAAAGGATTGGAACTATAAAAAATTGTTTGCAGTGTAGTGGCGTGATGAGCCGAACATGATGCTGTGGGGTTGGTTGGGTTTTTAAAGCTCCTTTATCGGCGCTTTTGGTGTGGCGAGAAAAGAGACGAAATCGCTGTAACTTCTTGGGCTCCCTGCTGGGGGTATCACTGCCCGGCTCCGGGGAAAAAGACACTACAAAAAAGAAAGCTTGCGGTGGGATTGTCGTCTTTCTTGAGAGCTATTAATGCTAGCCTCCCTGACGATACAACATGCATGCTTTTAGAAAAACCGCTTCCTTGTCTTAAGCACTTTGCTTCCTGATCTACAACCCAAAATCACCCCCGAACGACAGAAACAGCTCGTAGAGGAAACAGGAGAAAGCAGCGAAGGCCTTTGGGACTCCTACCCAGCCTCCGCTCCCCCGCTAGAGGCCCAAGTACCTGTAGCGCTTTCTCCTGTTTCCTCTCACCACTACCGCGACGATCAACCGTTTTCCAAGCAGCCAGTCCGCCTTGATCCCACGGCTCGCAATAAAAACCACATTCTCGCCTAAACTAACCTAAACTACCTTGACTGCACCAAGTCGCCAAGCAATCGAAAAAAAACCTCCGTCCCAAAAAGGCACAACTCTTGCTTTCCTCGCCTTCGCAGCCTCGCCATGCTGCACGTACACTGATAAGAATCGTACCCACTCTTCTTCTGCCCAACAAAAACAGGCCGCCAGCTTCTCCCTGACGACCTGCCTTGCACGCGCGAACGCAAGCGCAAACACCTCTACGCTTTTCTTTTCCGCCGAAGCTGGTAATACGTCACAGCCAACGCCAGCGCCAATACCGTCCCTTTGATAATATCGTAGGCGTAGTACGGCAGGTTGAGCATCGTCATGCCGTTGAGCAGCACCCCGATCAGGATTGCGCCGACGAACGTCCCGAACACATTCGGCTTGCCCGCGCCGAATACAGAGAAGCCGACAAACGCCGCTGCCACTGCATCCATCAGCATCGAGCCGCCGCTGCTCACCTGGCCTGTCCCGATCCGCGCCGCCAAGAGCATCCCGCCCAAGCCGGCAAACAGCGCGGATAACACGTAGGCGAGCGTGCGGTAGCGATTGACCGGAATGCCTGACAAGCGCGCGGCTTCCAGATTGCCGCCCGTCATGTACAGCATCCGTCCTTGTCTGGTGTAGGTCAGGTAGATGTGCGTGACCGCGACCAGCAAAAAGGTCAGGATAACTGGCACAGGCAGCGAGAAAATTTTGCCTTGGCCAAGCCACAAAAACCACTCCTGGAATTTCCCCGGAGCCATCGAACCGTCTTCCATCGGCATGTTGGCGTAGATCGAGTAGCCTTTGGAATACGTCATGTGCAGCCCGTTGACGATGTAGAGCATCGCGAGCGTCGCCAGCAGGTCGGGAATCCGGATTTTGACGACCAGAAACGCGTTGACCAGCCCGACGATCAGGCTGAGCGCAATCGGAACGACCAGTGTGGCGAACACGCCCTGCTCGTACCAGACCATCATCGAGGCCGAGACGACGGTAGTCAGCGACACCGTCGAACCGACAGACAGGTCAAAGCCCCCGACAATCAAGGAAAACGTAACGCCGATGGCGACAAACGTCACGATCGAGATCGAGCGCAAAATGTCCGTAATGTTGTCATACGTAAAAAAATACGGGTTGGTCAAACTGAATAACAGCATAACGATAACAATAACCGCAACCGTTCCGTATTTGTAAATAAAATCAAACAGGCTGAATTTTTTACCTTCCACGTTACTCACCTCCGCTTGCATAATACATAATCCGCTCCTGCGTCGCTTCCGCCCGGCTCAGCTCCCGGACGATTTTCCCTTCGAACATGACCAGAATCCGGTCCGCGATGCCCAGCACCTCCGCAAACTCGCAGGAAAAGTACAAAACGCCCTTGCGCTGCTCCGCCAGCTTTCCGATCAGGCGGTAAATATCGCTTTTCGCGCCGATGTCCACGCCTTTGGTCGGTTCGTCAAACATGAAAATTTGCGCATCCGTATCGAGCCATTTGCCGATTGCGACCTTTTGCTGGTTCCCCCCGCTGAGGTGGCCGACGAGCTGGCCGATGTCCGCTGTCTTCACACCCAGCCGCTGCACCAGCTCCCGCGCTTGCCCCGCCTCGACTCCCCTGCGGACAAACCCGAGGCGCGACCATTTCCACAAAGTCGAGACAGACAAGTTGTTTTTTACGGATTCCTCAACAAAAATGCCTTCTTTTCGCCGCTCCTCCGGGACGAGGACGATCCCTGCATCCACGGCTTCCTTTGGCGAGCGCAGGCGTACCGCCTTGCCTTTCAGCCTGATCTCGCCAGCTTCGGCCGCATCCGCTCCGAACAGCAGCCGGGCCAACTCCGTCTTCCCTGCCCCGACAAGTCCTACGACGCCTACGATCTCGCCCTCGCGAACGCTTACATCCGCACCGCGCACCTTGCCGCCAGCCACTCCGGCCGCTTCCAGGATCACTTCGCCAATCGGCAGCTCCACCTTCGGGAACTCTTCCTCGAAGCTTTTGCCCAGCATGTTCCCGATGACTTCATCCATCGTAGTAGCGGCCGTCTCGCTCGTGGCAATCAGTTGACCGTCGCGCATGACCGTGATCCGGTCGCAGATTTCGAAAATTTCCGGCAGCCGATGGGAAATGTAGATGATCCCGACGCCTGCTTTTTTCAACTGGTCGATAATGAGAAACAGCCGCTCGCTCTCCTTCGTGCTCAACGGGGCTGTCGGTTCGTCAAAAATGACGTACTTCGCTTTTTGCACGGTCGCGCGGGCAATCAAGATCAGTTGCTTTTCGGACAGCGTACATTCCTCGACGAGCATGCGCACAGGGATGGAAAAGCCGAAGCTTTGCAAAATGCTCTCCGCTTCCTTGTGCAGCCCTTGCCAGTTCATGAGTCCCTTGCTGCTTTTGGACACGATCTGGTCGAGCAAAATGTTTTCCGTCACGCTCAAATACGGGATCAGCGCCGTATCGACTTCCTGGTAGACGCACTGGATGCCCAACGCTTTCGCATCCTGCGGCGATTGGATCGAGACGTCCTTGCCGTCAATCGCGATGCTGCCGCCATCCGCCTGATACGCGCCTGTAAGAATTTTCATCAGCGTGCTTTTTCCCGCTCCGTTCGCTCCGAGCAGCGCGTGCACCTCGCCAGCCTTGACTTCAAAATCGACGGAGCGCAACGCAGGCACGCCGGAAAACTGCTTCACAATCCCTTTCATCTGCAAGCTGGACACTTTTCGCCCCCCCTAAATAAACAAGATTCCCGTTGACAAAAGCAACGGGAATAGCCAAACCAACCAGCTCTATTTGCTTACTTGCCCCACTCTTGTACGTATTGGGACAGATCGCCCATCGTTACTTTTTTATCCTTTGGCAAGTCTTCCTGTTTGACCAGCACCGGATTCAGCTTCACGCTGTCTGGCACTTGCTCGCCTTTCATTTTTTGGAAAACGGTCTGCGCATGAATGCGTCCGATATTCGACGGATCTACCGCTGCTGTCGCGACCCAAGGAGAGTTTGGCTCCTGGATCAGTTGCAAGTCTTCGTCGCTCAGGTCGATGCCGTACACCTTGATCTCGGTGCGTCCTGCTTGCTGGATCGCACGGGTTGCCCCTTTGGCAAATTCATCCCACGATGCCCATACGGCTGTAATGTCGCCTTTGTTCGGATACTTTTTCAAAATCGCTTCCATCTGCGCTTGCGTATCCAGCGCGGTGTTGTTCGTTGCCGAGCCAAACGCGGCGATTTCCTTGATATCCGGGTATTTTTTCAGGAATGCTTCATACGTTACCTGGCGCTTTTCCATCGGCGCAAAGCCCGCTACCCAAATTTTCACGATGTTGCCTTTGCCGCCCGTATCGGCAGCCAGCTTTTCCAGGCTCAACTCGGCCAGCTTGTTGTCATCTTGCTCGACGACAGGGACGCCCGGCAGCTTGATATCGGTGTCGAACAGCACAACCGGGATCTTTTTGTCGACCGCTTTTTGCGTGCCTTGCTGCAGCGCTTCCGCCGTACCGTGGTCAATCAGGATGCCGTCAAAATTTTGGTTCACCGCAGCATCGAGGTTGGAGGCCATTTTCGACAAATCGGTATCTGCGTTGAATACGGTCAGCTCGCCGCCGTTTTTCTCGACTTCCTGCTTCACGCCGTTAATGTATTGGGCAGAAAACGTGCCGACGTTTTGGCGCATAATCAAGGCAATGCGCTTCGCCTTCTCGCCGCCGGAAGCGCCGCTTCCCGCCTGATTTTGGGTGTCCGCTCCCCCGCCGCAAGCGGTCAAGGCCAGCGACGCAGCCAGTACGATTGATGTGACAAGACCCAGTTTCTTTTTCATCGAAAAATCCCCCTTTTTCTTTCTTCCTGCTGAGCTTCAAGCTGAGGAGGCGACGACCTTCCAATAGGAAAAGCCTCTTTCAACAGATGAAAGAGGCTTGATCGACAAGATTCGCGCCTCTTATCTGTCAGGTATCGCTACCTGTTGGAGTTAGCACCTTGGCTCGCAAGACGGTGATCTTGCCAGCTAGGTTGCCGGGCATCATAGGGCCATTCCCTCAGCCTTCTCTGGATAAGAGTAGTTTTTATTTTCGCAACGTTTGTATTAATATATACAGACTATAATCCTTGTTTTACCCATCTGTCAACTGGGTTTTTGAAGCTTTTGTCCTCCAAAATAATCCCAACTCGATGTCCAAATTTTGGAGGAATTATGTAAGGTCTTGTCGAAACCTTGTAGATTGAAGCAAAAGCCATGCAAATTTGCGATGGGGATGTCTAATGAGTCTACTAAAAGAACTAATCTTGCAAATGTTTTTTGCCTTGACACCGTTTGTTTTGTTCAACATCTATTACCGCGACCGGATGCGTAACTATAGCCGTTGCTTTATTCTCGTAACCAGCTCTGTCTGCATGTTTCTGGCGATGACCTTCGCTTCGAGCGTCAACGAAGGAATCATTTTCGACATCAGGCACGTCATCGTCTTTTTCGCTCTGATCTACGGCGGAGTACGAATCGCCTTGATCGTGCTGATCGAATCAGCGCTGTACCGCTTTTATCTGGGCGGCGAAGGCACCTGGGTCGCCATGCTCGTAATGGCCGCCACGTTTGCAATCTCCCTCCTGATATATCAACGCTACAAAGCCAGTTATCGGAAAACACTGTTTACTCTTTTGACGGGTGCGCTTTTTTCCCTGATAGATTTGGGGTTGACCTATTTCAATTTTCCCACCTATGTATCCCATCAGCTTCCCTATCATGTGCTTGTGATTCCCGTTCAAAATTTTGTCGGCATCTGGCTGTTGATGTCGTTATTTAGCAAATGCGTATCAGACAAGGAATTGTTCATTCGCCATGCCCAAAACGAAAAAATCGAGACGATGAGCCACGTCGCCGCTTCACTGGCGCACGAGGTGCGAAACCCGCTCACGGCCGTCAAAGGATTTTTGCGCCTGATCCAGGAGGACCCGGGAAACATTGCGAAAACCGATCAGTACATTCGCATCAGCATGGACGAGATTCAGCGCACGGAAGCGATTTTGACGGAGTACCTGGCGCTGTCCAAGCCGCTCAAGGAGCGCACCGAGCTGATCGACGTATGCGAGCAGCTCCATGTCGTCCGCGAGGTCATGCTGCCGTTTGCCAACATGAACAACGTCGAGTTGGAGCTGCAAGCTTATGAAAAGCCCGTCACGATCATGGCCAATCCCGACGAGTTCAAGCAGGTGCTGGTCAACTTTATCAAAAACGCCATCGAGGCATGCGCGGAGACGGCCAAAGGGAAAGTCTCCCTGTCGTTGTTCATCGAAAAAAACAACGCCCTGCTCGTCATCAAGGACAACGGCATCGGGATGGACGAGGGCCAGATCAGACGACTTGGCACGATCTATTTTTCTACCAAAACGAGCGGGACCGGACTCGGCCTGACTTATTCCTATCACGTCATTCACACGTTTGGCGGTTCTGTGAGCGTGTCGAGCAAGCCGAAGGTCGGCACCAAGTTCACGATTACGTTTCCGTACCATCAGCCGCAGTAGCAGCTAGGCGAGTGGCCTGGTCATGAAAACCTGCTCGGCCAGCGTGGAAAAGCCCGCACTTTGCAAAATTCGGGTGGTTGTCTCATTTGCGACGGGCAAATTGACGGTGAGGCGATGAAGCTCCTGGTCCAGCGGAGCAAACACATGGGCCAGCGCGCTTGCGACAATCGCCTCCCGGTCTGCTCGTCCGGGACTGGCTTCACACTGAAACAGCAAGGCAGTCGTTTGCCTTCCCTGTTCATCAAAAATCCGCCTGTACAGCGCGTAGTCGACCGCCTGCACGTTCTCGCGAATGGCGACCAGCGCCGCAAGCTCCACGCCCTGCTCGCGGTAAATCTGCAACGTCGCTTCGATCAAAGCCTGCCCGACTCCGCTGCGCCTGTGCTTCGGCGCCACCCCTGTCCCTCCGTTCCAGCCGATTTTTCGCCCGCCTCTGTTCCATATCCCGTTCAGCACGATTCCGGCCGGCTCGCCATTTACAAACGCAACCAGCGAATGCGCGGGCGAAAGTTCCTCCTTCCCCATTTTCCAGATAAGCGTGTCCGGCGTTTTGGACTGGTCGAAAAAATAGCCGGAAAACCCTCTGTTGTAGACCAAAACGGCCTCCGCCACCGAACATTGCTCCATCGCCTTGAAAACAAGCATGGTCATTCCTCCCTGATTGAGATGACAACCACACTTATCCTCTAAAATTATTTTTAATTGATAAAATATTTTTTAATAAACGAAATCGGCAAACTACAGGCTTCCTGAATGGGATAGCCTGGCGCGCCTGTACGCTGCATGCTGTCTGCCTTCCTCTCAATGCTGAACGGGCGGGACCCGCTGCGGATTGTCCGGATGTTTCTCAAAAAACAGCAAGTCGTTTTGCCGATTCAATGTGGCGAGAAAAACCTGCTCGATGGCGACGCCGCTTTTTTTCAGCTCCTGCAAAAGCCAGCCTTCGTCCCGTTCGCGGTACTTCAGCGCCTCTTCACATATTTTTCCTTCGACGATCACAGGCAGGGAGAGGCCCGTCGAGGCAGTCCGGATTTGCAGGTCTTGTCTCGTCACTGGCTGCTGCGCAGATTTTTTCAGGACAGTCAGTCGGCCATTGGCCTCGATGATCGCCATCTCAATCTCCGACAGGTCAAAAATGTCTTTTTCCCGCAGCATTTGCAGTACGTTATCGAGCGAATAGCGTATCTTTTTCAGTTGAGGGACGAGAAACTCTCCGTTGTAAAAAACGACCGTTGGCTCAAACGTGACCATTTTGCCGAAGCGCCTGGACACAATCGACCACTGGGACACGACGCGTTGCAGCACCCCGAGCGCCACAATCGCTACCGCAATGGGAATGTGGTGGACATTCGGCTCGGCAATATCGGCCCCGGTCACGGAGCCTAGCGTGATGATAATCATGAAATCAAAGACAGGCAGCTCGCCAATCGAACGCTTTCCCATGAACAGCGTCACGATCAACAGCAGCGGCAAAATCGTAAATACACGCCCGACTACAATCAAGCTCTCACTGAACAGTTCCACGCAAAAACGCCTCCTGCCCCAACCGTTTCCTCCTGTTACTATGTAAAGTTTTGGTAGTAATTATGCGAAAAGCTTTGCCCGTAAAGCACAAACCGTCACTGGCCCCAAAAAGACTGCCCCCGATCATTCGGGCTGACAGTCTCGCCAGGAGCTTTCGACCATATTTTTCATATAGCAGAAAAATTTCCAGCATATAGACATCGCAAAGCTACATCCTCCCCAGCCGCTGCGACGTTTTGCAGGCGACGTCCTTCACGCGCTCGATCAAATAATTCAACCGCTCTTCTTTCAGATCGAAGGTGACGATGCCGATGCTCAAAGCGCCGATTACTTTTTGCGTGTAATCAAAAACAGGTGCCGCGACCGAAGCCGTATTTTCCGTCCGTTCCGCGAAGCTGACGGCATAGCCGACTTTGCGGATTTCGGCCAGCTTTTCCATGAAAGCGGGCGTCTCCTCCTCGCCGACGAGCTGCAACACGATTTGCCGCGCTTCTTCTGCCGGCATGTGCGCCAAAACAACCTTGTTTGCCGCGCCGATGTGCATCGGGATGCGCAAACCAAGCTGGTCGTAGATGCGAATGTTGTGCTGGCTGTCCACGCGATCGATCACAATCGACTCCAGGCCGCTCGGCTGGCTGAAGTAAACGCTTTCTTCCACCTCTCTGGCAAGCTCCTCGATCATCGGCTTGATGACTTTGCGATAATCAATCCGGTCGAGCACGCGCAGGCCGAACTCCATCCATTTGATCCCCAGTGTGTACTGCTTGGTAGCTGCATCCTGCTCCACCAGCCCGTGCTTCATCAGCGTGTACAACAAGCGGTAGATCGTACTCACCGGGAGCTGACATTCTTTCGCCAAATCGTTGATGGTCCACCACTTTCTATGCTCGTCCGACGCAAGTGCCGTCGCAATCGCCATCGCCCGATCAAACGATTGAATCACAGTCATTTCCCCTTTTTCCTCATGTCTCGTCTACCTCATCTTAAATGATTTGCTGTAATTTTGTGAATCGCAAAAAACTTCCCGCGATAGCCGCTGCAAGCCCGGAATAACGATTGACAGTGCAAAATCAGAATGTGTACACTGAAAATAAATTTTCGAAATATGAACAATATTCTACAATGTGGAATAAAAGGAGGCAACCATGTTCCAAGGCAGCCAATCCATGGTCAAAAAGCTGAAAACCGTCATCATCAAGCATCCCCGCGAAGCGTTTATCAGCCAGGCCCATCTCGACGCATCCTGGAAAACTTTTCACTATACAGACTGCCCTGACTGGGACAAAGCTTTGCAGGAGTACGAAAAATTCGAAGCGATCCTCCGCGAGCACGTAGCCAACGTGCTGTACCTCCCGCAATCGGACAAAACCGGGCTCGACTCCCTCTACGCCCATGATCCGGTAAAGTTCACGTCCAAAGGCGCGATCATCCTCAAATCCGGCAAAGAGCTGCGCCAAGGCGAAGCGGAAGTGTACAAGGAGTTTTTGCAAGCAAACAACATCCCGATCCTGGGACAACTGACAGGCGATGCGCAGGCAGACGGCGGCGACCTCGTCTGGCTGGATGAAAAAACGTTGGCGATCGGGCTTGGCTTCCGCACCAATCAGGCGGCGATCGCCCAGATTAAGGAGATGGTCAAGGACTTCACGGAAGAAGTCATCGTCGTACCGCTGCCATATGACCGCGGCCCGGCCGAGTGCCTGCATCTGATGTCGATTATCAGCCTCGTCGACCACGATCTCGCTGTCGTCTACTCCAAGCTAATGCCTGTGTTTTTCCGCCAACTGCTCGTCGACATAGGCATCGAACTGATCGAAGTGCCCGATCGCGAATACGAAAACCTCGGCAGCAACGTCCTCGCGCTCGCCCCGCGCGTGTGCATGGTCGTGGCGGGCAATCCGGTCACGAAGGAGCGGCTGGAAAAAGCAGGCGCTACCGTGTACGAATACGAAGGCGAAGAAATCTCCTACAAAGGCACGGGCGGCCCGACTTGCCTGACTTCTCCGGTGGAGCGTGTGTAGCTTCCTACAGACAAAAAGCCACGTGGACAGTGGCATTTTGTCTTGAGTGGGCCGACCAGTCTTCACCACTTCGTACATGGCTTGCTCTTTTCCATCTTTGGAAGCACATCGAAGAAAAGAGCAGCTCTTCTTGAGCTGCCCTTTTCTTCAAACTGGTTCATATGCTCGCCCTTACGGCTTATCATTAATACTATCGGCCTTTCGCCATAATATTAGCTTACCTCTAGCAAACTATCTAGTCAATTCCCTTTTTTGATGTCGATTGAGTTTACTTTGCCCTCAACTCAATCAATTCTTTCTGAAGATCCTCTATCTGCTTTTCTAACCGTTTTTTATCATCCGTCAAATCTTCGACCTGTTTTTCCAACTTTAATTGAGTAATGTATTGCTTTGGAAAACAAATCTCAAAGCACTTCGTTTTTATCTCAACAAATAAGGAGCGGGGATTTGAAATGTCATGCAATCCTCCTTTTTTATCTAATAACCGACCTTCACTAATCGTCCTCACGAGAGCTCCCACTTCTTCCAATACAACAACCGGATGAGCATATGCCAGTTCCGGATTGTAGTTCATCCCCAAGTCGGCATAAAAGATGTCGCCATTATTTACCTTGCCGGAACCAGTGTAGAAAGTCTTTTTCCATTTGTCGAGTGAATTTTATCATTCTTTTCAGACAAATCGTAGAATGCAAAAGAAGAGCCGCACAAATAACGGCTCTTCTCATCTAAGAAAACAACAGCTTCCAGCTATGCACACTGGCTTTTACAGAAAATGCTGCATCCACACATTCGGTTCCACGTACACGACCTCGTCCTTTTCCACTTCGATGCGCACCGGAACGAGCGCATCCGGAATAATGTACGTGCCGGACTCGGGGAATTTCATCCCTGTCCACTCTTCCCACCCGCCTGAATGCCTTCCGCGCGCAGTAGGTTCGCAGCCTGAACGGCGCGGCCTGTTTGCGTCCCGGTTGAAATGATCGTCACATCCTGTCCTGCGATCAACTTGACGCCTTTGCCGAGCGCAAACGTGTGCGTTTCTTCCGTAAAAAGGGTCGGCAGCGGGTCGCGCGCCAGCCGAATGTACACGGGACCGTGGTAGTCGCGGGCGAACTCCATCACCTTTTTCACTTCGACCGCGTCCGCCGGAGCCAGGACGACCATGTTGGCCAGGCTGCGCATGATCGCGATATCTTCCAGACCTTGATGCGTTTTTCCCGTGCATCCGGTCAGCAAGCCGCTGTAGGCCCCGATCATTTTCACGTCCAGCTTCGGCTGGGCAATCGCCACGGCGATCTGGTCCAGAGAGCGTTTCACAATAAAAGCGGCAAACGTGCACACCCACGGCTGCAAGCCGACTGTTGCCAGACCGGAAGCGACTCCGAGCATGTTCTGCTCGGCGATGCCCATCTGCAAAAATTTGGCCGGATTCCCCTCCGCTACTTTATCCAGCTTGGTGGAGGTCGCCAGGTCGCCATCGACTGCGTACACTCGCGGATCGTCCTTCGTAAATTGCAGCAATGTTTCGCCAAACGCATCGCGCATGGCTACTTTTTTATCAAGCTGTAATTGCATCTTCTACACCCCCATATCCAGTTCTTCCAAGGCTGCTTTCAGCTCTTCCGCATTCGGCACTTTCGCATGCCATGTGTAGTTGTTCTCCATGAAGCTTACGCCCTTGCCTTTGACGGTGTGGGCAATTACGACGGTCGGCTTGCCTTGCACGCGCTTCGCCTGCTGGCACGCCTCGATGATCTGTTCCACATCGTGGCCGTCGATGGCAAGCACGTTCCAGCCGAACGCCGCCCAGCGGTCTTCCGGGGAAAAGATCGGGATTTCCCGTTCGCGGCCTTCCGTTCCCTTCCAGCCGAATTGCTGCAGCTTGTTGTAGTCCATGATGACTACCAGATTGTCCAGCTCGTATTTGGCCGCTACGTCCGCCGCTTCCCATACTTGCCCTTCCTGCGATTCGCCGTCGCCAATGATGCAGTATGTGGAGAACGCTTGCTGCTTCAGCTTTGCGCCCAGCGCCATGCCGACTGCGGCAGAAATTCCCTGCCCCAGCGAGCCTGTGGACATGTCCAGTCCGGGCAGCAGCTTCATGTCCGGATGGGCTTGCAGGCGAGAGTCGATATCGTCGAACGTTTTCAACTCCTCCACCGGGAAGTAGCCCCGCAGCGCCAGCACCGTATAGAGGGCGATCGCGGAGTGCCCCTTGGATAGCACAAAGCGGTCCCGCTCCGCCCACAGCGGCTCGTCAGGCTTGATATTCATCACGTCAAAATAAAGAGCGACCAAAAGATCGGTCACAGACAGCGGCCCGCCGACATGGCCTGCCCCTGCGTGGTGCACCGTTTGCAGAATCAGCCTCCGGGTCTCGCTGCTTTTCTTTTGCAGCCAATTGATTTTTTCCTGAGCGGAAACCGTCTTCATACTTTCTCACCTCTGGTTGATGATATCGTTTGCTCGATGAAGGCAATGGATCTTTTCGCGTATGCAAAAGGGTTGTGAACGAGCGGGTCCTGCTCGCCTTCGAGCATAGCCCAGCCTTGATAATCCCGCTCGACCAACTCCTTGAAAATCGGGGCAAAATCGAGGCTTCCATCACCTGGGACAGTGAACACCCCTCTGCGGATGCAGGTGACGAAATCAGCCTGTTCCGCCCTTGCCTGGTCGAGAACGCTTTGGCGAATATCTTTCAGGTGCACGTAGCCGATCCGCCCGTAATACTTTTGCAGCAGCTTCAACGGGTCGTTGCCGCCGTAGTAGGCATGGCCTGTATCGTACAACAGGTAGACAAGCCCGGGATCGGTCATTTCCATCAGGCGGTCGATTTCCTCCGGCTGCTCCACGACCGTCCCGCCGTGATGGTGGTACACGAGCTTCATGCCCAATTCGCGGCAAATCTCCCCTGCCTGGTTCAGCCCTTCGGCCAGGCTTTTCCACTGCTCATCTGTCAAGTGTGCGACCTGCTTTTCATGCGGGGAGCGGCGCGGGTCCCAATGCAGCGAGCCGCCAACTTCTGCCGTGCTGACGACTTCTGCTCCCATCGCCTTGAGGAATTGCGCGTGCTTCCGGTAAGCCTGCAGCTCCTCGTCGCGGCGCTGCGCATCCGAGAACAGCACGGACTTCCACTGCGAGGTCAGCCGCAGCCCCCGTTTGCCCAGCTCCTGCTGCAAAACAGCCGGATCGGCAGGGAACTTCCTGCTCATTTCCACACCTGTAACGCCAAGGCTGGCTATCTCATCCATGACCTGCTCGTAGGAATAGTGATCCCCGTGTTCTTTGACATCCTCCCCGACCCAGTTGATCGGGTGAACCCCCAGCTTGAAGTTGTATCCTTTATCTGTCATGACTGTCGCCCCTTTTGATTAAGCGCTTAACTCAACGCGTTTAGAAACTTGGCTGCGCCACGCCATTGGCGGAGCCTTCGTACCTATAAGGCACAGCGGTTGCTTGCTCGTTCCACTCGAAGTCTCGTCTGTTGCCCTCCTGCTGGACAAGAGTTTTAGCCATTCTTGCCTGTTGCATAAAAACGTCGGCAACGCTTACATTTTTTTCGCAATCTCGATCTGCTTGTTCATCGCTTCATAAGCGGCTTGAACCTTTTTGCTCGCGGATACTTCCGCTACCCCGAGCCGCCACCACGACTCGTAGCCGGACGAGCACGTTCCGGGAAGCACCTTGATGTCAATCAGCGTCGTGACAGTCTCTTCCTTCGCCTGCTGCAAGGCCGCTCTCAGCTCTTCCACAGTGCGGGCCGTGTACGCCTTCGCGCCCATGCTTCTGGCGTGGCTGGCAAAATCAATCTGCAAATACTCGCCCGTCAGCCGGTTCGTCTGTTCGTCGCGATAGCGGAACTCGTTGCCGAAGCCTTCGCTGCCATGACCGCGTTGCAGGTTGTGGATGCAGCCGAACCCGTTGTTGTCGAACAGCAGGATCGTAAATTTTTGCCCTTCCTGAATGCTCGTGACCAGCTCCGAATGAAGCATCAAGTAACTGCCATCCCCGACGACGGCGTACACTTCCTGATCCGGGCTTGCCATCTTCACGCCGAACGCGCCGGACACCTCGTAGCCCATGCACGAGAAGCCGTATTCCATATGGTACGTTTTCGGGGCCTTGCATCTCCATAGGCGGTGCAAATCTCCGGGCAGGCTTCCGGCAGCAGCGACAATGATGTCCTTTTCGCCCAGGAAGCGGTTGATCTCGCCCAGCGCGAGCATTTGCGACAAGCCTTCCGCCCGCTCCACAGAGCAGACCCGGTCCACTTCTTCGTCCCACTCCTTCTTCAGAGCAGCAATCGCTTCCGGCGAGTAGGCGGACTTGTATTCCGCTTGCCGCAGTGCGCCTGTGATTGCGACCAGCGCTTCCTTCGCGTCGGCTACCACGGCCTTTCCGTTCATTTTCAGCGCGTCGTAGGAGCTGACATTGATACTGACGAACTCCACATCTGGATTTTGGAAGGCCGTTTTGGATGAGGTAGGGAAGTCAGTCAGTCTCGTTCCGACGCCGATAATCAAATCGGCCTCTTTGGCCAGGCGGTTTGCGGCGAGCGAGCCTGTGACGCCAATCGAGCCTACTTGAAGCGGGTGGTCCCATGGCACCGCGCTTTTTCCCGCTTGCGTCTCCGCTACCGGAATGCCAAACTCCTCGGCGAAGCGAATCAGTTCTGCCGTAGCGAGCGAGTAGTGCACGCCGCCCCCGGCGATAATCAGCGGCCGCTTTTTTGTCTGGATCGCTTCCGCTGCCCGTGCGAGCGCAGCAGCCGACAGCGCTCTTCTTTCGACGAAATGGACGCGCTTTTCAAAAAACTCAGCCGGGTAATCGTACGCTTCGCTTTGCACATCCTGGGGCAGAGCCAAGGTGACCGCGCCAGTGTCGACCGGGTCCGTCAGCACCCTCATCGCGTTTAAGGCGGCCGTCATCAACTGCTCGGGACGTGTAATGCGGTCCCAGTACTTGCTGACCGGCTTGAACGCATCGTTGGATGAAATCGTGTAGTCAGCAGGGTTTTCAATTTGCTGCAAGACCGGATCAGGCTGGCGGCAGGCAAAAATATCGCCTGGCAAAAACAGCACCGGAATCCGGTTCACCGTCGCTGTCCCGGCGGCTGTGACCATGTTCAAGGCGCCGGGCCCAATCGAAGACGTGCAGGCAAAAATCTCTAGCCTGTTCTTTTGTTTGGCGTAGGCAATGGCCGCATGCGCCATTCCTTGCTCGTTTTTCCCCTGGATGTAGGTCAACTCTCCCTGAAAATGCTCCAGCGCTTCGCCCATCCCTGTCACATTTCCGTGTCCGAAAATCCCCATGACGCCTTTGACGAATTTTCGTTCCTGACCGTCCACGGAAATGTATTGATTGTCCAAAAATCGCAGCAATGCCTGAGCCATCGTTAAGCGGATTGTTTTTGCCATGTTATCCTCCCTCAGCTTCGATGTTTCTCTCCACGTAACTGTTAAGTTAAGCGCTTTCTCTTCCTTGATTATACTCGATTCCCGAGCTTCCACAAACCCTTTTTTTCATTTTTTTCTGTCTTTTCCGGCAGTTGGCTGGACGCGTGCAGACTACCGCTCGCGGATCGCAGGCGATTACGCGGGCTGCACGATCACCTTGATCGCTTCTCCTTTTTTCATCACGTCGATTCCTTCCGTGATGCGCTCCAAAGGAACCCGATGGGTAATCAGCCGCTCCAGATTCAGCAGCCCTGCCTCCATGACCTTCACTACTTTCGGGAACGTGTGGTTCGAGATATACGTGCCTTTTACGGTTACCTCATAGCGGGTAATATCGTTTTGCTTGATCGGCGGCAAGGCGTGCTGATTCATGCCCACCAGCAAAATTTGTCCCCCTCTGCGCACCAGCGTCAGGCTCTGATCGAACAGCGAACCAACACAGTCGATGACGACATCCGCCCCGATTTTCGTCGCGTCCTGTACAGACTTCGCCACGTCGCTTGTTTTTGGGTTCACCGTCACATTCGCCCCGGATATGCGGGCGTATTCCAGGCGATAATCCGAAAAATCAACGGCCACGATCGTTCCGGCTCCCGCCGCTTTCAACATCTGGATGAACATTTGTCCCATCGGCCCTGCGCCCAGCACGACAGCGCTCTCGCCCGGCTGCACCTTGATTTTGTCCATGCCGTTGATGACGCAGGACAGCGGTTCGGCAAAGACGGCAATCTCCGGCGGAACCGAGTCTGCGATTTTGTGCACATTTCTGGCTGGAACGACACTGTAGGAAGTCCAGCCCCCGTCCACGAAAATACCCATCGTCGACATATGCTCGCACATGTTCACGTATCCCATCTGGCAATAATCACAGTACCCGCACGTCAGCGTCGGATCGACTACCACCCGGTCGCCCACTTTGACGTTCGTGACATCCGCTCCTGCCTCTACCACTTTTCCGACGTACTCATGTCCCTGAATCACGCCTGCCGTCGCCGGATGTCCCGGAGGATTAGCCAAAATATGCACGTCTGTGCCGCAGATGCTGGCTGCCTCCACCTTGATCCGCACTTCATCTGCCTTCTGTATGACCGGAACCGGCCTTTCCTGCAAGGAAAATTTCCCTGCCTGCTCAAATACACCAGCTAACATGACCCATTCGCTCCCCTTCTGCTGTTTAAGCTGCATCCGTTCTGTTTTTTCCGCTTCCTCGTCCCTCTTGTCCGCGCCCGACTGCGCCGCCCTTCAGGAAATAAAGTGCTGGTAAGCAGGCAGGCCGTTTTTCATCGGAATGGACACCTCGCCCTGAATGAGCGGATATATATAGTCGAAAAACTCGGCTTTGACAAAATGGCTGTCGGCGTCGTACCACTCCAGCGGAAACAGCTTTTCTTTTCCCGCTACTTCCGCGAGGGGGACGGAGCCGTATTCCACGGCGTAAAACGGCCCCTTTTTGCGCTGCAGCGTGACCATCGCTCCGTTGATCCCCTGCCTGGCGTGATAGCAAGCGTGTTTTCCCGCCAAATACGCCTCCTCGACATCCACCCCGGACGAGAACATCATCCCGCTGCGCTGCCAAATGCTCGGCAAAATATATCGCGCGGACAAGCCCGCTCCCTGATTGGCGATGGCGTCCTTCAAATAGCCGGCCACGCCGCCGAGCTGCGGACGCCCGACCGCATCCCGCGCCAGAGCGTTGTCGGCAATCAGCCTGCCTTCTTTGTCGCGGATGCCTTCCGAGACAATGACCAGGGCTGAACCGTGTTCCTCGTACTTTTTTTGCACATCGCGCAAAAACGTTTCTTCGCAAAAAGGCGATTCCGGAATGTAAATCAACAGCGGAATGCCTGTTTCCTGCTGCAGCCCCAGCGCGCACGAGGCCGCCAGCCAGCCTGTATTGCGCCCCATCGTCTCGACAATCGTGATGCGATTGCTTTTCGGCAAGCTCATAATGTCCATGGACATGTCGAGGATGGAGGTGGCGAGAAATTTGGCTGCGCTGCCAAAGCCGGGCGAATGATCGGTTTGCGTCAAATCGTTGTCTACCGTCTTCGGCACCCCGATCACATTCAGCTCGTACCCTTTTTTCCGGGCAGCCTGATGGATCAAATGAGCGACGTGCATGGACCCGTTCCCGCCGATGTAGTAAAAGTAGCGAATGTCGTTCGCCTGCATGTGGGCGACGATGATTTCGATCTCGTGGGCGCTCAGCTTGTAGCGCCAGGAGCCGAGCGCCGCGCCCGGCGTCATTCTCAGCATCTCTAGCTGCGGTTTGGACAGTTGACCCAGATCAATGTAGTCCTGGTTGAGCAGACCGTACACCCCTCTTCTCGCCCCATAAACCTTCCGGATCTGCGGCGATTGAAGAGACTCCTCAATGATTCCGTACAATGAATTGTTGATAACAGCGGTTGGTCCACCGGATTGAGCGATCAGGCAGTTTCCGGTCATTTCCACACTCTCCATCCATGATTCATCTACTCTTCCAGGTTGATGACAACGGCCACCGTCTCGACCATTTCCTCAATCGCAAATGCCGGGCCTTCTTTCCCGATTCCGCTTTCCTTGACGCCCCCGTACGGCATCTGGTCGGCACGGAAGCAGCACGTATCGTTGACGATCACGCCGCCCACTTCCAGCAGATGCGGCAGCTTGTGGGCCAGGACGAGAGATTTGGTGTACACGCCTGCCTGCAAGCCAAACTTGGAGTCGTTGACCAGCTTCACCGCTTCCTCGATCGTTTCGTAGGACGCCACTGTAACTACTGGCGCGAATACTTCCTCGTCGTACACTTTCATGCCCTTTTTCGCCTGGGTAATGACCGTCGGATAGTAGACGCTTCCTTCCCTTTTGCCCCCGGTCAACACTTTCGCGCCCTTTGCTGCCGCTTCGTTTACCCATGCCTCGATCCGCTGCGCTTCTTTTTCGCTAATCATCGGCCCTACGTCCGTATCCGGGTCGAGCGGATTGCCCACCTTGAGCTGCGCCACCCGCTCCAGGAAAAGCTCCATGAACTTCGCTTCCACTGCCTTGTGCACGAAAATGCGCTGTACGGAAATGCAGATTTGCCCCGCATTGGCAAAAGCCATTTTCGCCAGCTTGTTTGCCGCCTGCTCGACATTGCCGTCTTCATGCACAATCGTCGCCGAGTTGGACCCGAGCTCCAGCGTGACTTTGCGCATGCCGATCGTCTGCTGGATGTGCTTGCCTACTTCCGGCGAGCCTGTAAACGAATACTTTTTGATCCGCTGGTCTTTCAGCAACTGTTCGCCAACCGTCGCACCGCCGCCGACCACGCATTGCACGTACCCTTTTGGCACGCCTGCCTGCTGCAACAGCTTGCACAGCAGCAGAGCGGAATGGGCCGTATCCGTAGCAGGCTTGACGATCACCGGATTTCCTGCCGCCAAGGCCGGAGCCACCTTGTGCGAAACCAGGTTTAGCGGGAAGTTGAACGGCGAGATCGCGCACACAATGCCGATCGGCTTTTTGATCGTATAAATCAGGCGCGATTCGTTTCCAGGGGAAGCCTGGCTCGGGATGATCTCCCCTCTCAGCTTTTTCGCTTCCTCCGCCGCCAAAAGAAACGTCGTCGCGGAACGAATCACTTCCACTTTCGCATCGCGAATCGGCTTGCCGCCCTCCTGGGCAATGCAGTTGGCCAACTCCTCGACGTTTTCCTTAATCAGTTGGGAAGCTTTCACCAGCACGTCGTAGCGCTTTTCTGCGGAAAAAGGCGTATGGTAGAAAGCGTACTCGGCTGCCTCTACTGCGCGATCCACCTCTTTTTCCCCCGCCTTGCACACCTGCACGTACAGCTCTCCTGTGTACTTGTTGTAAATCGGATGCGTCTTCGCTGTCTCTACCCACTCCCCGTCGATGAACAAACGTTGCACTTGCTTCACTGCTTCCATTTCTTCTCCCCCCTGAACATTTAGATAAGCGCTTAACCTAATCCGTAAAAAAAATTGGAACAAAAATGCTGGGCCTTACACAGACTGGACTGCGCTGACTTCTTCGAGCTTGACCGGCCTGTTTTCGGCAAACGACTTCTTCGCCGCCATGGCGATCAATTCAGCCTGGAAGCCGTCATAACCGCTGACCGGAACTTCCTTGTCCAACAGGATGCTGTCGATGAAGTCTTCGATTTCCTGAACAAAAGCGTCGGTGTACCGCTCCAGGAAGAAATACTTGGGCTTATCCCGGAAAACGCCCTCGGCTGTGCTGATCTCTGCGGTGGTCGGCGTGACATTGCTGACGGTCACACATCCCTTCGCCCCCAACACCTCTACCCGCTGGTCGTAGCCGTACACGGCTTTTCTGCTGTTGTCAATGACCCCGATCGCGCCGTTTTTGAATTTCAGCGTCGTAATCGCCGTATCCACGTCGCCGCATTCTGCGAACAGCGGGTCCACGAGTACCGCCCCTTGCGCAAACACTTCCTCGACTTCGCTGCCAATCAAATATCTTGCCATGTCAAAATCGTGAATCGCCATGTCGAAGAACAGACCGCCGCTGGCTGCTACGTAGTCTTTGCCCGGCGGATGCGGGTCCCGCGAAGTGATGCGCAAAATGTGCGGTTCGCCGATTCCCCCTTCTTTGACGGTTTGATGAGCCTTTTTCAAGCTGTGGTCAAACCTGCGGCAAAAGCCCACCTGGAACTTCACTCCGGCCTCTTTGACGACTTCGAGCGCCTCTCTCGTCTGCTCCAACTGAAAGCTGATCGGCTTTTCGCAAAATATGTGCTTGCCCGCTCTCGCTGCCTCCGAGATGATGGGGACGTGCGTATCGGTGGGCGAGCAGATCAAGACAGCCTGGATGTCCGGGTCTTGCAAAATCGCCTTGTAATCATCGGTGACATGGGGAATCCCGATGCTGCCAGCCCACTCTCGCACTTGCTCTGCGAAAATATCCGAAATCGCCTTCAATTCGACGCGGTGCAGTTTGACCAGATTTTCCGCGTGCAGCTTCCCGATGCGCCCTGCTCCAATGATTCCAACCTTTACTTTGCTCATCGTGATCTCTCCTCTTCCGGTTAAGGCAGGCCGTCACTTCCTGTCCAAAGAAACGCCTGTCGTCAGTGATCTTTTTTCTGCCTTGCTCCAATATATGGATAGTCCTGCAGCCAACAATCCAGACAAACTGGCGAAGATGAAGCCATTTGCCAATCCGCCGCCTGAATTTAGCCAGCCCGCAAGAAAAGGCCCCAAGAAAATGCCCAACGAATAGATCGCTTGATAAAAGCCCATTGCGGTTGCCCGCTTTTCACTTTCTATGTACTGAATCGCCATTCCTAAAAACAGCGGAAAACCCATTCCCTGCGCAAAGCCGTTGCCGATTTGCGTCAGGCACAGCGTGAGCATCGTGTCCGCATACGGGATCACGACCGTAAAAGCGGCGCTGCCCGCAAACCCGATGGCGAGCGTGGGCCAATGTCCGAAGCGGACGGCAAAATATCTCCCCGCCACGATAGAGGCCACAGCGTGCGGCAGCATGAACGCGACGACAAGCCAGCCAAGACTCTCCTTGTCTGCGCCGATCTTCAATGCCTGCAACGGCGTAAAGCCGTACATCGTAATGAACAGCATGCCGTGGGCGATAATGGACAAAATGGATACCTTCAGCAAAATCGGCTCTTTCATCACGTTTGCCAAATCTTTTGGCTCGATCGGCTTCCGGGATGCTTCCGGCTTCGGCTCGCGAATCAAAAAGGAGAGCGCCAGGCCGAGGAAAGCCACTCCTGCCCCGATCCAGAACGGGGCATTCCACCCCCAGCGGCTGACCAGGTAGCCGCTGACCCCCATCCCCATCAATTGAGCGGAAACGGTAATAAAATGGATCGTCGACATCGCTTTTGTAACGTTTGCCCCGGTAAAATAGCTCGAATACAAAACCGTAAAGACAACCCAGGCCGAGGCCGAAATCCCGGCGACCGCCCTGGAAAAAAGCGCCCATCCGACATGATCGGTGACAGCAAAGCCGAGGCAACTAAGCAGGCTGGTCACCATGCCAAGCCAGATAAACGGCCGTCTGACCTGCCTGTAATCCGACAGGACGCCGATCGGCAAGCGCAAAAGAAGCTGGGTCACGCCGTAGCTGCTCAAAACAACCCCGATCAGCATGTACGAGGCGCCCTTGTACTCCAGGTACGGCGACAGTATCGGCGTGTACAAATATTGAGAAGCCCAGTACATAAAGGTGACGAAGACAAATACGATATGATCCTTTGCTTCGAGCTGCTGTGCCTGCATCTTGCTCATCGCCTTTTCGCACAAAATGTCACTTCATGTTGGTTAAGCGTTTTCCCTAACTCTATTATAGGGGATGCTCCGCGCGTGTGTAAAGAATTAATTCTGAAATGAACAAATCAACGCAATTGTTAGGCTATTAACCACCTGTTGCGCTGGACGGCTTGGATGCGCTGGACAGGCGCATCCAAGCTTTTGCCTCCGTCCGCACCATTGAACACGGCTCGCTTGAACAAACAATGGGCGCTCTTTCGCTCCTTTTGCTTTGGCGAACGTAAAAAAAGCACCCTGTTTCCCCGGTGCTTTCTCGCTTCATTTTCTGATTCGTTTGGTCGATTCGCGCACGCACAGTTCCGGCAGCATCACTACCCGCTTTTTCCCTTTCTTTTCCCCTTTGATTTCCTCGATCAACAGGTCCATCACTTGCCGGCCCATATCGTGAAACGGCTGGGCGACCGTCGTTAGCGGCGGATTGGAGATAGCAGCGAGAATCGTGTTGTCGTAGCCGACTACTGAGACGTCATCGGGAATCGACAGCCCCAGCTCTCTCGCCGCCTGGATAATCCCAATCGCGACCAAATCATTGCCTGCGAAAATGGCGGTTGGCCGTTCAGCAGCCTGCAGCATTTTCAAGCCCATCTGTTTGCCGCCTTCTACAGACGACGGACCAAAAAGGACGTATTTTTCATCATATTCCAAACCATTTTCCTGCAAGGCGTGGCGGTAACCGCGCGTGCGCTCCCGGCCGACCTCCAGATCGAGCTGGATGGCGCCAATCTGCTGATGGCCCAGGTCGAGCAAATGCTGTGTCGCGTTGTAGCCGCCGATGAAATCATCCACGGTTACCGTATCGACGGACACAGTGGAGACGTCGCGGGCCAGTACGGCGATCGGAATTTTCAGATTCAGCAAGTCGCGGATCACGGCATCATTTTGAAATCCGGACGCAAGAATAAACCCGTCCACGCTCTTTTGCTTAAGCAGCGAGATGTACTTCGACTCCTTTTCCGGGCGATAGTCCGTGCTGCACATGACGATGCTGTAGCCCAGCTCGTGGCCCCGGTCCTCGATACTTCGCGCCAGCTCGGCAAAGAACGGGTTCGCCAGGTCGGGAATCAACAGGCCGATGGAGTACGTCGACTTGCCCGTCAAGGCGGAAGCCACGAGGCTCGGCTGGTAATCCAGCTCCTTCATGACCTGCAATACTCTTTGGCGCGTCTTTTCCCCGATCCGCCCCGTGTTGTTGATGACCTTGGACACGGTTGCAATAGACACGTTCGCTTCCCTTGCCACATCATAAATGGTTTTTTTCATTGTAGTTTCCTTCCTTCCATCATAGTGATGGCGATCTATCTGACGTCCGGGATGAACTTCGTTTTCATTCCAAGTGATTAAGCGCTTTAAGCTTATATTTATTGTAAAGAACAAATAATCGCGAAGCAATAACCCATATCCGCGCGCAGGGCAGCACAGAGGGGACACGGGGCATCCCCGACCGCGTCACGGCTTCTGGTTGGGCCGCCGCCAATAAAAAAACGCGTAGCAGAAAACCGCTAGGCGTTTGACTTTTGCTTGCTTATACTTCTCTCTTTTTTCAGCCGCGTGGTCGAGTCGCGGACGATGCGTTTCGTATTCAGCACGATTCTGCTTTTGTATTGCTTTTCCCCTTTGATCTCGGCCACGATCAGGTCCATCACTTCGCGCCCCATGTTCTGAATCGGCTGGGCAATCGTCGTCAACTGCGGATCAATGATCGTCGCAATTACCGTATTGTCAAACCCTACGACCGAGATATCCTCCGGGACGCGCAGCTTTTTCTCGCGGATCGCCTCGATTGCCCCGATTGCCAGCAGGTCGTTACAGGCAAAAAAGGCAGTCGGCGGGTCCGGGGAGTTCAAATAATCGAGCGCGATTTTTTTGCCCCACGGGACGTTCGACTCCAGCGTAAACTGGCTGAAAGCGTACTCGCGAATCCCGCCATGATCTTCCAGCGCTTTGCGAAAGCCGCGGATTCTTTCCCGGTTGCTCCAGACGTCGCGGGCGATAATCGCGATTTTTTGATGGCCCAGCTCGATCAGGTAGGAGGCCGCATCGTACCCGCCCTGAAAATCGTCAATGCACACCGCGTTCACATTGAAGGCTGGGACGTCGCGGGCGACGATGGCGACCGGATACTTTTCCGCGATCAGCTTTTCCACCTCCAAGGTGTTCTCGAAGCCCGAGGCCAAAATGAACCCGTCTACATTTTTTCGCTTCAACAGCTCGATATACTTCGCTTCTTTGTCGGGGTTGTAGTCCGTGCTGCAAATGACCAGGTTGTACCCTAGCTCATTCCCGCGGTCTTCGATGCTGCGTGCCAGCTCGGCGAAAAACAGGTTCGACAAATCCGGAATCAAAAGTCCGATGGTGTACGTATGCTTCCCGGTCAGTGCAGTAGCGATCACATTTTGCTGATAGTTCAGGCTGCCAATGACCTTCCATACTTTATTTTTCGTTTTCTCGCTGATTCGGCCGGTATTGTTGATGACTTTCGAGACAGTAGCAATCGACACCCCCGCTTTCTTTGCTACATCGTAAATGGTCGGCTTCATCTCTACCCTCTCTTTGTAAAGAAAAATCGGTCTTGAAACATGTTTGTGCCAAAAAGCGGCCGTCTACGCTTTTCCCGAGGAGCCAAACTCTCTCATCTTTCCTTTCACCGCGTCTTTGATCGCCTCTCGGGCAGGGCCCAAATATTTGCGCGGATCGTAGACGTTCGGGTTTTCGGCCAGCACTTTGCGAACGGCGGCTGCCGAGGCGATCTGGTTTTCCGTGTTGACGTTGATTTTCGCTGTGCCCAAAGAAATCGCTCGCCGAATATGCTGGGTAGGGATGCCCGTCCCTCCGTGCAGCACCAGCGGCAATCCGGTCAGCTTTTGCACTTCCTCCATACGGTCAAAGCCGAGCTTCGGCTCCCCTTTGTACGGTCCGTGCACAGACCCGAGCGCCGGGGCCAGGCAGTCCACTCCTGTTTCCTTCGCCAGCCTGTCGCACTCGGCCGGAATGGCGTACATCGCTTCGGCGTCATCGACCACGAGATCGTCTTCCTGCCCGCCGATTCGCCCGAGTTCCGCCTCTACGGATACTCCGAGCACATGAGCGACCTCGACGACCTTTTTCGTAATCGCGATGTTCTCCTCCAGCGGATGGTGCGAGCCGTCGATCATGACGGAAGTAAACCCGGCATGAATCGCTTCCACGCACTTTTCGAAGGAAGAGCCGTGGTCGAGATGAATGGCGACGTCAACCGTGATCTTGTACTCCTCGATCAACGACTTCACCAGGCCGACAATCAGCTTGAAGCCGCCCATGTAGCGAGCCGCGCCTTCACTGACTCCCAAAATAACCGGAGATTGTTCCTCCTCTGCCGCCTGCAAAATCGCTTGCGTAAACTCCAGATTGTTAATGTTGAACTGTCCGACTGCATACTTTTCTTGTACTGCCTTGTTCAGCATCGCTGTCATGGATACGAGTGGCATCTGAATCCTCCTATAGTAAAAAATGGTATTTTGTCGCTTGCTCGTTTTATTGTTCGTTGCAGCTCCTGCTTTTACGCCTGTGCCTTGGCTGCCGCGTGCATGCTCGCCAAAACCTCGACTACCCGATCGCCAACCTCGGAGGTCGAAGCTTTTCCGCCCATGTCGGGCGTCAGTACTGCGCCCTCGACCATCACCTGCTCGATCGCCTTCAAGACGCTGCCTGCCAGCTCTTCATAGCCGAAAAACTCCAGCATCTGACTGGCCGACCAGATCGCCGCCAACGGATTCGCGATCCCTTTTCCCGCAATGTCAGGCGCTGAGCCGTGAATCGGTTCGAACATGGAAGGATGCGTCCGCTCCGGATTGATATTCGCTCCAGCGGCCAAGCCCAAGCCTCCGGCGAGCGCTGCCCCCAAATCGGTTAAAATATCCCCGAACAGGTTGGAGGTAACGACTACCTGGAATCGTTCCGGCTGCTTAATCATCAGCATGCTGGCTGCATCTACGAGATACGAGTGCGTCGGGACATCCGGGTATTCGCTCGCCACCTCCGCAAACACCTGGTCCCAAAACACCATGGAGTAGTTCAGGGCGTTCCCTTTGCTGATGCTGGTCAGCGATTTGCCCGTTTTGCGCGCCGTTTCAAACGCGTAGCGAATGATCCGCTCCGTCCCTTTGCGCGAGAAAACGCTCGTTTGCAGCACGGTCTCGTTGTCTTTTCCCTTGAACAGCCAGTCCCCCGCTCCCGCATATTCGCCCTCGCTGTTTTCGCGGATGAACAGCATATCGACCTGTTCCTTCCCCGTGTTTTTCAGCGGGCACGGCGCTCCATCCAACAGCGTGATCGGGCGAATGTTCACGTACTGGTCAAACTCCTTGCGAATCTTCAAGAGCAAATCCCAGAGCGATATGTGGTCGGGAACGCCGGGAAAGCCGACTGCGCCCAGGTAAATGGCGTCAAACTGCCGCAACTGCTCGATGCCATCCTCTGCCATCATCCTTCCGTGCTGGAGGTAATACTCGCAGCCCCACGGAAAGTAATGAAAATCGAATCGAACATTTGTCAGCTCTACGGCCTTTTCCAGCACCTTTACCCCTTCCTGGATCACTTCAGGGCCAATCCCGTCTCCCGGGATGACGGCAATTTTGTACAATTTCGTCATACGTTTCTCCTTTCGCAATCGCTTGCATTGTTGTTGGATTGTGGCGTTTATACACCCGTATTCATTACTAATCGCATCGAATAACAAGGAAATCTTTTTCGCGCTTCCGGCGTCCCCGCTGCGGACAGCATTCATAGAAAATAGCGAATTGACGCTAGATTAAGCGGTTACCCTAGTATTATAGTTTACGATCAATTCCGGTGTAAATGTATTTATCGAAAAAATGTGAGTATTTTAACGAAAGCAGGTTAAGCGGTTTCTTCGAGGGAGGGGGAGGCTTGCGTCTGGGCTTTCTCTGGATTTCATGAGTCCATTGGAGCGCTGGCGCGGAGTCAAGTCATGGGCGCAGCGTTTGTCTCCAAGGAGCACAAGTCTTGGTCCTTCATTTCAAGCCACACTATGCTGCTGCCCTGCAAAACAAAAAACGGAGGCACGAGGCCCCCGTCGAGGATGTTAGCTGAACCGTTGATGCGCGTTGTTTTGCATGAGAAAATCATTCATTTTGGCAGCCAGACCGCCGTGACCAAATCGCATCCGTCTCCCCTGCCTGTTCTGCTCGCGAGCGATGCGGAGAAACTCGATCAACAGCTTCCTTCTTTGCGTGATCTCCACGTACCCATGCTCGTAAAACCACGCATCCATCGTATTGAAAACGCCGCGATTGATGCCAAATTCCCGTTGCAGATGCTGCGCAAACGTCAAGTCCGGCAAATGCACAATGCTCGCTGCTGTCACAAGCCGATCATCGCCTCCTGTTCCGCTCTGCTTGTCCGCCCTTTTTGCCCGGACAGCCGAAACGCTGCCTTCACGCTGTTTACGTCGCGCTCGATCTGCTTTTGCAACTGAGTGAGATCGGAAAAGGCCATTTCCGGCCTGACGTAGAAATGTACGTCCACGTATACACACGCTCCGTAAAGGTCTCCGTCCCACTCAAACAAATGCACTTCATGGCTGATTTGCACTCCATCGTGAAAAGTAGGTCTGCGGCCGACATTCATCACGCCCGCATGCGTCTGTCCGTTCCACAAAAGCGTCACCCCGTACACGCCCTGCTCCAGCCTGGGATGCGGGGGAAGCAGAGACAGATTCGCGGTCGGGAAGCCGAGCGTTCTGCCTACTTGCTTGCCGCTCACCACCTGGCCGTGCAAAGTACAAATAGGCTGCTCCATCTTCTTCCCCTCTTTCCGTAGCGTATTGGTCGCTCCAATTGTCTTTGTTGCGGTTTGTGGCCGCGGTTTGTAGCCGCGGCGTTCCAAGCACACCTACCCGAAGCACGGACTCGCTTTGCCAGAACCCCCACACGCTGCATCGTCCTTTTCCGCTCGCTCAGTTTCCTTTGAGCGCCTTTTGCATGAACACGATCTCCTGCGCCAAAAGGGCGATTCGCTCCAAGACGTCCGGAGCGACTACTTCGTTATTCGCATTGAAATGGTCAGCATGCGCATAGACGTAGCCTGGAGCCGTGAATGCGCGAAAATAACCGGCAATCGGCTTCAGTTGATTTTCAATGACCAGGTAATGCTGGTACGTTCCGCCTGTCGCGACAAACCCCATTACTTTATGGCGCAGGGCAGAGACGGGAATCAGGTCAAACAAATTTTTCAGCGCTCCGGTGAGCGAACCTTGGAAAATCGGTGTTCCGATGACATAACAATCCGCAGCCGTTACCAGCTCGATCACTTTTTTGGTGTCGCCCGCATAGGTCCCAGGGTCCCGGCCATCACAAAACTGCACCTGGTACTCGCTTAAATCCAGCAATTCCACCTCTATGCTGTCGTCCTGCTTTTTTACGTGACGCAAAACCTCCTGGACGACAGCCGCTGTTTTCCTGCCTGTGACCGTCCCGGAAATTCCCAACAGCTTCATAATAAGCCCCTCCCTTCTGCTTAGCTGCAAACAGCGCAGCTCGCTTTTCGGCTACACCGTCTGCGGCTTTACATGCAGGCGAGGCAAAACTTCCTCGACCAGCAAGCGCATGGACTCTTTCCATATTTCCGGCGATTCGCTATAGTCGTAGCCCGTAATCAGCAAAGTCCCGAAACCGCCGACCGTGTCATACAGCTTTTGCAGCTTTTTCGCGACCGTTTCCGGCGATCCTACCAGCCAGTCGGTTTTGGCCATTAATTCGGCAGTTACCTCTTCGTCGGCAAGCGCCGGATCGGGCTTCAAGTTTTTGATGTCGCCCTGCTTTTTAAACAGCGGCAGCCATGACTCGTCAAAGAATCGACCCATCATGCCTCCCAACGCTCCGGCCATTGCTTCTTCATCCGTTTTCGCGACAAAGACGTCTTGCGTGATGCGCCAACTGCTTCTGTCCGCTTCTTTCCCTACAGAGCGCGCCCCTTCTTCCACCGCATTCCAGTGCGATTTGATATACTCGCTGTTCCAGCCGAGACTCATCGGGATAAATCCGCGTTCGCCCGCCATTTTCAATGTGGCTGAACCCGCGCTGAACCCTGTAATCCCGATAGGCGGATGCGGCTTTTGGAACGGCTTGATATGCGGTCCGAGAATCCCGTCATGCCGCGCCTTTGGCTGGTTGGCGCTGTAAAATTTCCCCCGGAACGAAAAGGACTCCTCGTCTGACCACAATCTCTGCATCAGCTCCCACGCTTCCATCATCATTTCCCGGTTTATTTTTCCGTCGACAGCAAACAGCTCCCAGTCTGTTTGGGTTCCGCCTGCCCCGATCCCGAGCATCAAGCGGCCTTGGGCGAGATGGTCGAGATAGGCGACGCGATGCGCCAACTCCACCGGATGATGATAGGGCAGCAAATGGGCACCGGGCGCCAGCTTGATTTGCTTTGTCCGCAACAGCGCCTGCGCGATGATTAAATCCGGGGATGGAATCGGCTCCCACGGCGCGGTAAAATGCTCGCCGATCCACACTTCGCTATACCCCAATTTGTCGGCATATTCAATCATTTCCAGATCCCACTGGGTCGCATCGTACAAAGACCGCTCCGGCGGATGCTGCGGCATCAAAAACATTCCGATATTCAATTTCGTCATAATAATCCCTCCATTTATGAAGAAAAATGTTCGTTTCTCAGTCAGTCGTCAGTCCGTGCACATTTACGCGCACTTTTTGTTCCGTTTGGCAAGAGGTTTTGGCCGCATGGGCGATTTCCTGCGCGATCAATCCGTCTTTGATGCCGACAGCAGGCTTGGCATCGCGGTGCAAACACTCGATAAAATGCTCCAGCTCGCGCAAGTAAGCGGTCTCAAACCGTTCCATAAAAAACGGAATAATGTCAAAGCTGCCCTGATTCGGCCCGAGAAGCGTCACGTTATGATTGCGCAAGCCGGCGATGACCAATGTCCCTTCCGTCCCGATCACTTCCGCGCGAATGTCGTAGCCGTATTTGGCATTTCGGTACCCTTCCACATCGCCTGCGGCCCCATCGGCAAACCGCAAATACGTTAACGCCTGGTCCACATCGTCATACTTGGCCACGATCGGCGAAGCCAGGACCGATCCCATCGCATTCACTTCCACGATCTCCTGGCCCATCAAAAAGCGGGCGATATCAAAGTCGTGGATGTTCAAATCGGTAAAAATGCCGCCGCATGTCGCCACGTACTCTTCATGCGCGACAAATGGGTCCCGCGTAACGCCTTTGAAATAGAGCGGCGTCCCGATATCTCCTGCCGCAATTCTGTCTCTGGCATGCGCGTAAGCCGGATCAAACCGCCGCATAAACCCAAGCTGGCACGTAATCCCTGCTTCCTCAATCACGCTCGCCGTTCTTCTCGCGACCTGAATCTCTGTCGAAATCGGCTTTTCCAAAAACAGCGCTTTTCCCGACCGGGCCACCTTCCGAGCCAGCTCGGCATGCGTGCTGGTTGGCGTCACAACGATGATGGCGTCAATGTCATCGCGCGCTATGATCGCATCCGGCTCTGTGGACCAGTATTTCACCTCATGCTCCCGGGCGAATGTTTCCGCTACGCCCGGCATCACATCGGAGACAGCTACGAGCTGCGCTCCTTTTATCTTCCCTGCAATATTTTCGGCATGAATTTTGCCCAATCTCCCCAACCCCAAAACGGCACATCGCACTTTCCGATCCACGACACTCGAACCCCTTTCCTAAAATGGCAATTGAACACCGCATTTGCACATGCGCGAGTTGAACACGTAGTTTCCCAGATGCGTACGGGTATGGCTTCGCGGTGTGCACTGGTAAAGAAACAAGGTAACAAACAAAAGAAACAAAACACTTCATTTAGTTAACCGCTTTTCGTTACTCCCTTTTGTTTCCTCGCGTTTTGTTTGGTAGCGCACTGTAAAAAGTGGGCTGTTCCATTTGTACCTCAGTATAAACCCTCTGTTTTATCAATTCAACAAGAAAGTTAATTAATTTTCTGAATAATTTTTCGTGAGTTTAGTTAAGGTAACAAACTTAATTTTGTTACCTTAACTTTCGCTGTTTTACCTTTAAGTTTCCCTCTTCGCTATGGTATAGTTTACATAGAGCGGTTGTGGCTCACGCAGTTTTTCGCGGGGCGGCGTTGGGATGGGCTTATCACCTGAAAAAACAATCCGCTCGCCCGCAAACACCCGAAGCCATCCGGCAAACACGTGTTGCGCCAGCGCAAAACACGGCGTTTCCGCTGGGGATGGATCATCTGTCCGCTTATTTGCTTAAAAATTGGGGGTACATGCATGAAACCGACGATATACGATGTGGCAAAAGAAGCGGGAGTATCGACTGCTACCGTATCGAAAGTCATCAATAATACCGGGAAAATTGGCGACAAGACCAAAGAAAAGGTGCTGCGCGTGATGGAGCAGTTGAACTACCAGCCCAAGACGGTGGCTTCCGCGCCGCGCGGGAAGCTCTCCCACTCGATCGGCTTGTTGATTCCGGACTTGGCGAACCCGTTCTTCGCTGAATTTGCCCGAAGCATCGAAGACTGTGGCCGCGAATTAGGCTACAGCATCCTGATTTGCAGCACGGACTTCCAAAAAGCGAATGAACTCAAGCACAGCGCTTTTTTGATCGACAAAAAGGTCGATGGAATCATCATCATTTCCGGCTCGCAGGACGAGTCATTTATTAAAGAGTTGCTCGACAAGCAAATTCCTACTGTAATTGTGAACAAAGAACTGACGACACCGCTGCCGATCGACAGCGTCTCGGTCGACGATTTTATCGGCGGCTACGAGGCCACGAAGCATTTGCTGGAGCTTGGGCACCGCCGGATCGGTACGATTCAACTGGGGGAGCTGCTGCTGGGGAAAGAACGGCTGCGCGGCTACAAGCACGCGCTCGAGGAATTTGAGGTGAAATACGAGAAAACCTTGACCTTTTTCAGCTCTCCGAATGCCACAATCGAGGAGAGCAAGCAAATTTCGCTGGAGATTCTTTCCGCCCCCCAGCGCCCGACTGCTATTTTCGCCGGAAACGACATTCTGGCGCTCGGCGTCATCCACGCAGCTATGGAGCTGGGGCTGTCTATTCCGGATGACCTGTCCGTCATCGGCTTCGACAACACTGTGCTCAGCGCCATGTCCAACCCGCCATTGACGACCATGGCGCAATCCATTCAAGACATGGGGCGTCTCTCTATTAACCTGCTGCTAGAGGAAATCAAAGGGATGCAGCGCAACAAACAAAAAATCCAGCTTCGGCCGGAGCTGGTTGTCAGGAGGTCGACGAGGGAGTTGGTGCGTTGAAGGCGGGTGGGATAGGTTGGGTTGCGGGGTTGCTCGGCTGAAAAGCTGATGGCTTGTCGGTTGAGGTAGTGATGGGCCAACGGTAGCTGATTGGCCTATCACCTGCACCTTTCAATCTACCACGCTACCGACCTCGGCGCAGAAAAGCAGCTTCCTGAGAATGGCGCGGTGTTTTTTGGTTCAATCCTGTCTTGGGTCGGCGCTGTTGCGACAAAGCTGAAGCTCCCACGTCTCCCCAATTAACTTATTTGAGACTCCCACGGCTAAAGCCGCAAGCCTTCCACCTTGCGGTGTACGGGTGGGATTCTTGAATGACTAAGCGTT
>NZ_JBYSWV010000045.1:8494-38077 GCF_058781555.1 Brevibacillus sp. FW306-2-1A-C05A | reverse complement strand
ATGCCTGAGAACACTTGAACGCTGAAAGTTATGATGATTTTGAATGGTATGAAAAGATTAATGCAACGCTAGTGATACAAAACAGTTTTCAATTTATATATATTAAATTTTTCCGAACAGTCGAGTCAACGGTAAATATTTTGATAATTCAATTCATTGGCAGCAGCTCCTATTCATCGCCAGTCGATGACTCGCCGCCTGTCCATTTCCCGTTTTTGCGCAAGCGCGCCGGCGACCTCGGCCATGAGCGCCATTCCTCTGTCGATCTCGGCGGCATCCGTCTGAATGATGCTGAGGCGCAGCCCGTTGTCGCTAGCAAAGCTCGGCAAGTAGTTTTGCTCCGTGGAGAACACCCGTACATGGCGCTGCTGCAAGGCCGCGATCATGTCGGGGGCTGCGATTCCTTCCGGCAGGACGATGGTCGTAAAAATTCCCCCGTGCGCCGCGACATACCGAAAGCCCAGCCCCTTGTCCAGATGGCGGCGGCAAGCTGCATCCAGCGCTTCCATCCGCGCCTGATAGCGCTCCCTAACCATCGCCGCATGACGGTCGTACATGCCGCAGTTCAGATACAGTTCCAGAGCAGCTTGGGACAGGACCGACGTGCTGGAATCAGCCGATGCTTTGAACAGGCGAAACGTCTCCAGAAGCGACGGCGGCAACACGACCGCAGCCAGTCGCAGTCCCGGCAGCATGATTTTGGAAAAGCTTTTGACGTAGATAACCTGTCCCGCTGAATCGTAGCTGTAGATCGGGTCGGCCTTCGCCTTCGTCTCCATGTCAGCCAGGTAGTCGTCCTCGACGACAAATACCCCGTAGCGCTCCGCCAACCTGGCGATTTGCTTTTTCTCCTCTGCCGCATAGCTTGTCCCGAGCGGATTGTGGTAGCGCGGCACAGTATAAAAAAACTTGATCGGATTGTTGCGAAAATGTCGCTCCAGCTCGTCCAGGTCGATGCCTGCCGCAGTCCGCGCGATTCCGAGCGCCGTTACGCCCAGCAGCCGCAGCGAACGCAGCATGCCGTGAAAAGTGGGCTGCTCGACCAGCACCGCGCTTTTTCCGTTGGGAAAAGGCATCGACGCAAGCAGGTGCAAAGCTTGCTGCGCGCCCGAAACTACGCAGATTCGGGACGGATGCGCGAATACTTGCGAATGGGCGAGATGCTTCTCCAATTCGCGGCGCAAAGAGGAAAAGCCTTGCGGATCGCAATAGGTGAAAAGCTGCTCCCGGTACAGCTCGATGGCGCGGTTGAGGCAATGCTGGAAGTCTTTGTACGGCATGACCTCCGGATCGGGACACGCCGCTGAAAAATCAATGTGCTCCTCCATCCGGCGCGCGCTTTCCTGCGAGCGAAGCACTGCGTAATAGCCGCTTTTTGGCACGGAGTAGATCAAGTGCTCTTTTTCCAGCTCCTGATAGGCCCGGATCGCCGTGTTGATACTGCAATTCCACAGCGCAGAGGCTGTGCGGATCGAAGGCAGCTTCTCGCCCGGCCGTATGTTGCCCGCCGCCAGTCGCTCCTTGATCTCTTGCTTGACCGCTTCGTATTTTGTCTCCATCCTGTCCCCCGTTCTCCGCTCTGTGTGGGTACAGATGCGCTTTTTGTGCGTAGCTCTCTTTTTGTTCCTTACAGTATAGTAAATCGTAAGTCAGGCAGTAAACAGGAAAGCGGGAGGGGTACAGATGGAGTGGAAGCACGGCGAATGGCCTTATACGATGAGCGATGACAAGGCTTTGCTCGACGAGGACAAAATTTGTGCGTGGCTGGCTACCACCTATTGGGCCAGCGAGCGTCCGTGCGAGATCGTGCGCAAAAGCATCCAGCAGTCGCTCTGCTTCGGATTGCACCACGAGAACGGACAGGCTGGATTCGTCAGGGTCGTGACGGACTACGCGACTTTTTCCTGGGTGTGCGATGTCTTCGTCGATCCAGCGCATCGGGGAAAAGGGCTTGGCAAGTGGATGATGGAGATCGTCATCCACCATCCAGCCATTCGTCATACGAACATGACGCTGGGTACGCGGGATGCGCATGGACTGTACGAGCAGTACGGCTTCGTGCGCAGAGAGATGATGCGCAGGCAGGCAGAGTCTGTGTGAGCGGAGGTGTCCGTTGTCCGTCGGGCACGCCTGAGCGACCAGCCAAAGCCATGCAAAAAGGGAGGCTTCTCCAAAAGCCTCCCTACTTCTTTTTCACTTCGCCGTCCGCTGCGACCGTTGCCCCGTAGGAAATCCGGTTCAGCTTGTCCACCATCCGCTGCCTGTTTTGGCTGTCCATCGGGGCTGGCTGTCCGTTTGCAATCTTGACCGGGATGACCCGCGTCCTCGTGCCGCTTGCGGCAAATGTCAGCTCCGCCATGATGGCTTCACGGCCTTTCGGATTGTGCGAGGTCGTGAACACAAAATTGCCTACGCTGTAGTAGATCGGCGCATTTTTGTAAAACTCGACGCCCATGACCGAATGGCTATGCGAGCCGACTACCGCATCCACGCCGTGGTCGATCAGCTTTTTCGCCAGCTCGCGGGCATACGGCTCGGGCGTGTCCTTGTACTCCAGATTCCAGTGCATGACCGCAATCGTGATATCTGACTGCGCCACCGCCTGCTGCACATAGGAGAGCATCGGCTCATAGGCGTAGGCGTGCGCAAGCCCTGGCCTGTTTTTGCCCGCGTACCAGCGCTGATTGGGCAGCACGCGGCCAAGCCCGATCACCGCAACGCGTTTGCCTTTGATCGTCTGTACGTACGGCGCAAACGCTTCCGCTTCGTTTTTGCCTGCGCCCACGTAGCCGATTTGCTGCTTTTGCAAATGGGCAAACGTATCGAGCAGGGCATCCACACCGTAATCCAGCGTGTGGTTGTTCGCCAGATTGACCACGTCGATTCCGGCAGTTTTAAGCCCCTGCAACGCTTCCGGCTTGGCGCGATACGTAAACTCCTTTTTCTCCGGCTTGCCGCGTGTGCTGACAGGCGTTTCCAGGTTGCCGATAGCCAGATCGGCCTGCCGCAAAAAATCCGCTGTTTTTTGAAACGGGTAGTCGATCCCGTGGCGCGCGATCTGTACCCCTACGCTTTTATCCAAAATGATGTCTCCCACAAACGCGATGCGGATTTCCTCTGCTACTTGTTGCCGCTCGCCCGCCTCTGTCGCCTGGACGAAAGCCGGGCTTGCGCTCGCAGCAGCCAGCAAAGCCGCTGCGACCGCTACCATGGCCGCCCTTTTCCATCGAATAATCTGCATTCGCCGCGCACGTCCTTTTTTTACCTTTCATTGTAGAAGGCGCGCTGCGAAAAGCTTGTTGAAGCGTGTCCGGCGGGGAAAGGAATTTCTCGCCCTATTTTGACGCCGCGTTTTTCCCGTGTCGAACGGCGCATGTCTGCTAGTATAATAGAAGGATACTTTTGCGCTGCAAGGAAGAGGATAAAGACTTGTCAAACATGCCAGCCTCCGCGGAACGCGAGCAATTTGCCAGCGGCCTGTTTTTTGTCCGGGCCAACCTCGTGTTCGCAAACGGCGATTTTGCAAGCTGGGTGGCAAGCGCTGCCCAATTGCAGGACGAGCTGCCCCAAAACCCGCTGTTCTACCATCTGAACTACAACGCGACAGAGCCTTTTATCCGAAAGACGCGCTTCGGCTTGAAAGGGATGATGTCCGATGAGACAGAGCTGGTCGGCAAGCAGTTTTCCCGCATCCTGGAGACGCACGGCTGGGGCGACTCGCTGATTAACAAATACGTGGTGCAAGCGCTGGCCGAATGGCAGCAAGGCAACAAGCCGCAGGCCCTGGCATGCTTGCACGAGGCGCTCGCAATCGGAGAGCGGAATTTGTACGTGCGCAGCTTTCTCGACGAAGGCCCGGCCATGCACAGCTTGCTGCTCGCCTATCAGCAGCGGGAAAAAGCCCGGACAGAGCCGTTTGCTCCTGCCGTGTCTCCCGCTTACGTCGCCCGCCTGCTCGCCCTCTTTCCGCAAACGGGCGCAACCATCAAAGACAATCGCTCCGCGCCGCTTGCAGAGCCGTTGACAGGCAAGGAGCGGATCATTTTGTCCATGCTCGGCAAGGGAGCTACCAATAAGGAAATTGCCGAAACGCTGGGCAATACGGGCGGGACGGTAAAAGTGTACCTGCACGGAATCTACGGCAAGCTCGGCGTCGCCAACCGCACGCAGGCGCTGCTCAAGGCGCAGGAACTGTCGCTGTTGGAAACGGAAGCGCCCAGCCGCGTCAAACCGCAAAGCTGAAACAAAAGCTTGCCCGCTTGCTTCGCCCTTCGCTCACTTCGGCTGCATCCGAATCGCCCCGTCCAGCCGAATCGTCTCTCCGTTTAACATCGGGTTGGTGATGATGCTGTTCACCAGCCTGGCGTATTCGCTGGGTTGACCTAGGCGCGATGGAAAAGGAACGGTCGCTCCCAGCGCGTCTTTTACAGAGCGCGGCAGCTTGTCAAACATCGGCGTATCGAACAAGCCAGGAGCGATCGTCATCACCCGAATCCCGTACGGCGCCAGGTCGCGTGCCAATGGCAATGTCATGCCGACGATTCCGCCTTTGGAGGCGCTGTAGGCCACCTGCCCCACCTGCCCGTCAAAAGCGGCGACAGAAGCCGTATTGATGATGATGCCGCGCTCGCCCGTGCTGGCTGGCTCATTGCCTGCCATCTGCTCGACCGCCAGGCGCACGACATTGAACGTGCCGATCAGATTGAGCTGGATGACTTTGGCAAATGCCTCCAACGAATGCGGGCCGTTTCTGGAAAGCGTCTTTTGCCCCAGGACCGTGCCCGCGCAATTGATCGCAGCATGAATGGTGCCAAAAGCTCCCGCTGCGCGGTCAATCGCCTCCCGCACGCTCGCCTCGCTCGTCACATCCGTCTGTACAAACAGGGCTTGCTCACGTCCCAGCTCGCTGGCGAGGGCGTACCCCCGTTCGAGGTCCAGATCAAGAATGGCTACTTTTCCTCCGTGCTCAACCACATTCCTTACTGTGGCTTCCCCCAATCCGGAAGCTCCACCCGTTACCATGGCAACCACATCCCGAATTTCCACGCCATTCTCTCCCTTCCTTCAAATCGGCATTCGCAACATTACCTATGCAAGTTTTGCACCAGCCCGCAAAAGCGTTATCAGCTCCCGCTTTGTCTAAAACACTGCTGTCCATGTCGCGGTCCGGGCACATCCGCGCAGCGGACAGCGGACAGTGACGAGACACCTCTGTCCGGCGATTGGACAACTCTGACCGCTTGGCACTGGTTCGCCTCGGCAATCCGGCTGTGCTCCGCTGCCAGAGCCGCCCTTTTTCTCCGGCCGCAACCTTGCCACTCAGTCGTCCCAAACCAAAAGCTGGCAATTCGTCTATCAGATAGTATTTTATGAGCAGACGGCAAAGAAAATGGCAACTGCCTTCACAAACACCGGGGCCAACCAGCCTAACGCCTGCACGGGCAAAAACGCGATTCCGCAAGCCGGGTCGTCACAAGCTGCCGCACCACCCAGGGCAGACAGCCAAAAAATGCCGCGCTCCCCTGATGCTACACGGCACCTTTTTATGCGCGGGCTTGGCGCAGGCAGACTTGGAACAGGCGTGCTTTCAGTTCAGCTTCCCCGGCGTAAACCCGCCGACAAACGTCTTTGGCTCCGAGGAGATGATAAAGGCGCCGGGATCGATTTGCTGGATCGTTTTGATCGCATCCAGGTAATTTTTGCGCTTGGCCAAAATGAGAAAAATCATCCGCGTCCCGTACAGGCCGGAGCCGTGCCACTTGGTCACGCCGTAGCCCTTTTCCTTGAGCACGCTGGTCAGCTCCGCTTCATTGGCCGTAATCACTTGCAGCGTCATGTAGCCGAGGGCGATTTTTTGTTCGATGTACATGCCGAGCAACGTCCCCACTCCATACGACAGGCAGTACGTGAAAATCCCCCAGAACGAATCCATGTAGTTCAAAACGATCGACAACCCGGACAAATAGACAAAAATCTCGACCGTGCACAAGCTCGCGGCCGCATAGTTTCGGCCTTTTATCATCAGCACGACCCGCAGGGAATTGAGCGCGACGTAAATAATCTGGATCAACGCAATCGTCACATAAATCATGCGACACCCTCTCCTCAAAAAGTCGGCTCCGCCATCCAAGCGGCGGAGCCTCCCATCGGTTCAGACTATATGTCCACTCTGCTGAAACAGGCGGATGATTTTGCCTGCGACCTCGTCCCCCACCTCTGCAGTCGCGGACGTCCCGCCCATGTCCGGCGTGAGCACCTCGTGTTCCACCAGCGTCTCCTCGATCCCTTGCAGCACCAGCTCAGCGAGGTGCTTGTAGCCGAAAAATTCAAGCATCTGGCTCGCCGACCAGATCGCGGCCAGCGGGTTGGCGATGCCTTTTCCCGCGATGTCCGGGGCAGACCCGTGAATCGGCTCGAACATCGACGGATACGTGCGCTCGGGGTTGATGTTGGCCCCCGCCGCCAGGCCCAGCCCTCCGGCAATCGCCGCGCCCAGATCGGTCAAAATGTCGCCAAACAGGTTGGAAGTGACGACGACCTCGAACCGCTGCGGCTCTTTTATCATGAACATGCTCGCCGCATCGACCAAATACGAATGCGTCGGCACATCGGGGTATTCCTTGGCGACTTCTGCAAACACCTCGTCCCAGAAAACCATCGAGTAGTTGAGCGCGTTGCCTTTGCTGATACTCGTCAGCGACTTGCCCAGTTCGCGGGCCGTCGCAAACGCGTAGCGGATAATCCGCTCCGTCCCTTTGCGCGAGAACACGCCTGTCTGCAGCACCACTTCCTCCGGCTTTCCGCGAAACAGCCACTCTCCTGCCCCCGCGTATTCGCCTTCGCTGTTTTCGCGAATGAACAGCATGTCGACCGCCTCTCGCGGCACGCCAGCGAGCGGGCAAGGAGCGCCGCGCAGCAGCTTGATCGGGCGGATGTTGACGTACTGCTCGAACCCTTTGCGAATGCGCAAAAGCAAATCCCACAGCGAAATGTGGTCCGGCACTCCCGGATAGCCGACAGCCCCCAGGTAGATCGCGTCAAACTTGCGGAGCTGCTCCATTCCGTCCTCGTCCATCATCTTGCCGTGTTTGGCGTAGTACTCGCAGCCCCAGGGAAAATCGTGAAATTGCAGCTCGAAGCTGCCGTCGAGCCGTGCCGCCGTGTCCAGCACCTTGATCCCTTCCCGAAGCACCTCCGGCCCGATGCCGTCTCCTGCAATCACTGCGATCTGCCACGTTTTTTTCATACGATCACTTCCCGTAAAAACGAAGCGGCCGCTCCGGCGATTTTCGCATGCCCCGCTTGATTTGGATGCAGTCCGTCTATGCCCGCAAAGTACGTCTGGTCGACCTCGCCCCGCTCGTCGTGGAAAATGCCCTGAAAGCTGAGGAACAACAGGCCGCTTTTTTTCGCCATCTCTTCCAGCGCCGCCGCGTATTCCTTGCCGCGCCGCAACAGCGTGCCATAGCCGGCTACAGGCTCCCAGACCTGCTCGCCGTCTACCTGGCCCGGGTCGAAGCCGGAGCCGGACGCGCCGATGATCGGCACGATGCCGTGGTGCAGCGCTTGCTTGACCATGGCGTACATATTGGCGAGCAGCACATTTTGGCTCAAGTCCCACCACAGATCGTTGCCGCCGCCGATGATGAGCGCATGCGAAGGGTTTTGCCAAACGACATCGTGCGTGAAGCGGCCGAGCATTCCCGCTGTGGTGTCCCCCGAAATGCCTTTGTTGATGACCTCCACCCCCAGTTCGCGCTGCAGGAGCGCGGGCCAGGCCGCCGTTTTCGGCACGCCCAGCCCTTCCGTAAAGCTGTCGCCGATGCACACCAGTTTTCTCATCGTTTGCTCGCCCCTTCCTATTTGTTTTTCGCTGCGCGCAGGCGGAAGCTCGATTTTTTCTCGACAAGCCCGAGCAGCAAGTCGACGAGGATGACGAGCAGCGCGGCTGGTATGGCCCCGGCCAAAATTTTTTGATCGTCAGTCGTGGAGATGCCGCGCAAGATCATTTCGCCCAGACCGCCCGCGCCGACAAACGTCGCCATCGTGGCCGCCCCGATCGCTACAACGGCCGCTACCCGCACTCCCGCCAAAATAATCGGCATCGCCAGCGGGATCATGACCATGCGCAAGAGCTGGCCGGCCGTCATGCCCATGCCTGTTCCCGCCTCGATCATGTTTTTGTCCACGCCAGTCAGTCCCGCGTACGTGTTGGCGATGATCGGCAGCATCGAGTACAGCGCCAGGGCGACGATGGCCGTGTCATAGCCCAGGCCGAGGAAAATCATGATAATCAACAGCATGGAAATGGACGGAATGGTCTGGATAATGTTGATCGTCGTCTGGATCGCCACGGCCAGCGTCCGGTTTTTCGTCATCAGGATCGCCAGGGGAAGGCCGAGTGCAATCGCAATGACGATGGCGCTGATGCTCATGAACAGATGCTCCCCCGTCAGCTCCAGGATTTGCTCCGAATATTTGTTCATGACGCCGATTATGTCGAGGATGCTGTCCATCGAATCTGCCTCCTTTTCTGGCAAAAGGTCGCTACGGCTGCAAAAGCCCTTGCTCGGTCAAAAACTTTTGGGCGATTTCCGCTGGCTCCAGCTTTTCCACATCCGCCTGGTAATTGAGCGCCGTCATCGTCTTCGTGTCGATTTTGCCCGCCAGCTTGTTCAAAATGTCCGCCAGCTCGGGATGCTTTTTGAGCGCGTCGTTGCGCACGACAGGCGAGGCCGTGTAGTTCGGGAAGAAATGCTTGTCGTCCTCCAGCGTGACCAGATCGTACTCCTTCAGGCGCGAGTCCGTCGAATAGGCGAGCACGATGTCCACGTCGCCATTTTTCACCGCTTTGTAGACCAGCCCGATGTCCATCGGAATCGCCTTGGCAAATTCCAGGCCGTACTCCTTTTTGAACGCCGGATAGCCGTCGTTGGTCCGCTCCAGCCAGCCCGCGTCTGTTGCCAGCTTCATTTCGGCGGCGTGCGCCTGCAGGTCGGAAATCTTTTTCAGGCCGTATTTTTCCGCGATATCTTTGCGCACCGTAAAAATGTACGTGTTGTCAAAGCCGTAGGACGGAAACCATTCCTGGTCGAACTTTTCCTTGACGCCCTGCTTGACCAGGTCGAAGGCGGCGGCAGGGTCTTTCGGAAATTCGGTCATGCCGAGACTGCTCGTGAGATCTGTCCCTACGTAGCGGACGGCGGAAATCTGGATGTCGTTGTTTTGCATCGCTTTGAGCACGACAGGCGTTCCGCCGAGCCCGCCGACCATTTCCACCTTCAGGCTGGAATTGGCTTCAATCAGTTTTTTCAGCATGTTGGCGATAATCTCTTGCTCGGAGGTAGGCTGATAACCGAGCTGAACGGTGTTTCCAGCTCCCCCCTTCGAACAGCCCGTGACCAGCGCAACCGCCAGGACCGCCAAAAACAGCGTGCGAAAAAGCACTCTCATCCCCACATTCATTGCCCCCTTTTTCTCTCAACCTGTTATTGGATCGCTCTGCTCACTTCCGCAAGCCTCGCGGTGTGCACATGCGCTGGAACTTGCGCGTGACGAGGTCGGCGAACGCCGCGAGCAGGGCAGTCAGGAGCGCCCCTGTCAACAGCATGTTGTCATTCGAGTTGCCAAGCCCCGTGAAGACGAGGTAGCCCAAGCCGCCGCCCCCCACGACAGCGGCGAGCGTCGCCCAGCTTATCGTATAGATCGTCGCTGTCCGCAAGCCGCCCATGATGATCGAGATCGCCAGCGGAATTTCTACCTTGAACAAAATTTGCAGATTGGTCATGCCCATCCCGCGAGCCGCTTCGATCAGCGACGGCTCCACCTCGCGGATACCTGTGTAGGTGTTGCGCAGCATCGGCAAAAGCGAGTACAAAAACAGCGCGACGACGGCCGGAAAAGCGCCAATGCCCAAAAACGGAATCATGAAGCCCAACAGCGCCAGGCTCGGAATCGTCTGCAAAATGTTGACGACGCCGATGACATACTGGCTGATTCGCTCTGCTCTCGTCAATAAAATGCCAAGGGGAACGGAAAGGATGAATCCCGCAAGCACAGCGAGCAAGGAAATGTAGCAATGCTCCCAGACAAGCGAGAGAATTTGCTCGTGCCGCTCGGACAAAAAGGCAAAGAAATCGCTCATGCCCGTCCCTCCCCCTACAAAGCGCCGGAGCGCGGAAACTTTTCGCTCGGCCGTTTGAGCCGCTTGACGCCGATAAAATCCGCGACAAAATCGTTGGCCGGGTGCTGCAACAGGCGGTCCGGCGTGTCGATTTGCACGACAGCCCCGTCGTTCATCAGGCAAATGCGGTCGGCAATTTTGATCGCTTCATCCATGTCGTGCGTGACGAAGACGATGGTTTTATGAATCGTCTTTTGCAGACGGACAAACTCATCCTGGAGTTGCTCTCTGCTGATCGGGTCCAGGGCGGAAAACGGCTCATCCATCAAAATGATCGGCGGGTCTGCCGCCATCGCCCGAATCACCCCGACGCGCTGCTGCTGTCCGCCGCTCAGTTCGGCCGGGTACCTGTCCTTGTATTTTTTCGGCTCCAGTCCGACCAGAGCGAGCAGCTCATCTACCCGTTTCTCGTAGACGGCCGGATCGGTCTTGTTCAGCTTCGGGACCAGGGCGACGTTTTGCGCGATGGTCATGTGCGGGAACAGGCCGATCTGCTGGATGACGTAGCCGATGCCCCGCCTGAGCATAACCGGATCTTTTTTCGCGATGTCTTCGCCGTTGATGGTAATTTTTCCTGATGTCGGCTCGATCAGGCGGTTAATCATTTTCATCGTGGTCGTCTTGCCGCAGCCGCTCGGCCCGATCAGCACAAACAGCTCGCCCGCGCCGATGTACAGGTCCAGGCTTTTGATAATCGGCGCGCCATTGATCGTCTTCGTGACCTTGTCAAAGCAAATCATCCGCATCTCTCCTCGTCATGAAATAGATCATTGCCGCCGGTTCCAGATCACCAGCTTCAACTCCGTCATTTCTTCGATCGCGTATTTGATCCCTTCCCGGCCCGTTCCGCTTTCTTTGACGCCGCCGTACGGCATGTGGTCCACGCGGAAGGTCGGGATGTCGTTAATCAGCACGCCCCCGACATGCAGTTTCTCTGCGGCGTCGAGCGCTGTGTGCACGTTTTCCGTATAAATGCCTGCCTGCAGCCCGAACCGGGAATCGTTCACGCGCTCAATCGCTTCCTCGACCGAGTTCACCCGGTTCACCAAAACAATTGGGGCAAACACTTCCTGGCAGGAGACTTTGAGCGAAGGCCCGGCATCGAGAATCACGGTCGGCTGCAGGATGTTGCCCTCTGCCCTGCCGCCTGCGGCCACCGTCGCTCCCGCCCGTCGCGCCTCGTCAATCCAGTCCAGCGTCCGCTGCACGTCACCCGGGGAAATCAGGGCGGAGATGTCTGTCGTCTCGTCGAGCGGGCTGCCTAACCGCAGCGCCTTTGCGGCTGCGACGAATTTTTCCACGAACGCGTCGTACACCTCCGCATGCGCGTACACGCGCTGCAACGAGATGCACACCTGCCCCTGAAACGAAAACGCTCCGGTGATGCAGCGGGCAATCAGCGGCTCAAGCTCGACGCCTTTGTCGATGATGACGGCGGAGTTGGAGCCAAGCTCCAGTGTCGTCCGCTTCAAGCCCGCCCGGTTGCGGATGCCAATGCCGACACCCGGACTGCCTGTAAACGTCACCATGTTGACCCGCTCGTCCGTGACGATCAGATCGCCGACGACGCGGCCGCTCCCCGTCACGACATTCAATGCCCCGGCAGGCAAGCCCGCTTCTGCCAACAGCTCTGCGATGAAAAAGGCGGACAGCGGCGTCTGCGAGGCGGGCTTGAGCACGATCGTGTTGCCCGCTGCGATGGCAGGCCCGACCTTGTGCGCGACGAGATTCATCGGAAAATTAAACGGGGTAATCGCGCCAATTACGCCAATCGGTTCGCGCAGCGTATAGGCGAGCCGGCCTTCCCCGCCGGGAGCGGCGTCAAGCGGCAACGTCTCTCCGTGAATGCGCTTGGCCTCTTCGGCGGCGAACTTGTACGTTTCAATCGTGCGCGCGACTTCGCCTCTCGCTACCGCAATCGGTTTCGCCGCCTCCTGCGCGATGATCGTGGCCGCCTCCTCGCTGCGTTCGCGAAGCAGGCTCACCAGGCTTTCGAGAATCGCAGCGCGGCGATGCGCCGGCATTTTCGCCATGATGGCTTTTGCCGCGTAGGCAGCCGCGATTGCCTGCTTTGTCTCTTCTTCGTTTGCCGCCGGAATCTCGGCGAGCGCTTCCCCGGAATACGGAGAGCGCAGCTCCGTGTACTGCCCCGCTTTTACCCACTCGCCGTTGATGAACAAGCTTTTTTGCATCGTGTGCATCGCTGGTCCCTCCCCTCTTTTCATGCTTGCGCCTCTTCGATCCCCAACGTCTTCAGCACCATCTCGTGGAACTGCAGGACGGCGTGCTCGGTTGCGGAAAACTTCCCTTTCTGGAAGGCGCGGGACTTGAAGCCGATCTGCTCCAGCTCAACCAGCTCCACGTCCTCGACCCGCACCTGCTCGGTAAACGCCATCAAATCTTTTTCTTCCTGCGTCAACTCGTCATGGCGGAACAAATACGTGTACACGCCCAATGTCGTCTCGTGGTCGATCGGCACCATCTGGATCAGCGACATGTTGCCCGGCCCCGGATAGATCGTCAGCATCAGGTTCGGCCACAGCCAGTAAAAACGGCCGCCCTGCATCTCCGCCTTATTCAGTTCAACCGAGCCGAGTTGCTTATCCGGCTTGACGACCGTCCCTTGCACGGAGTAATTTTCGCACTGGATGATCTGGTACTTCGTCAAATCGAGCGTAGCGGTAAAGCCGGGATGGGCAATCGGGCAATGGTCGCATTCCAGGTAGTTGTCGATGAACGCTTTCCAGTTCGATTTGATGACCCGCGTGTTGACGCTGTATTTTTTCAACTCGCCCAAAAACGGAAACGCCGCCAGATCAGCGAAAAAGTCGCCGTAGGAAGCCGCCAGCGGAACCGCGTCATCATCGAGGTTGACGAAAATCAGCGACGCTTGCACCTCCAGCCTCACCTGGCGCAGACAGGCTTCTGCTGCGCACAGTTGCTCGCCGTTTTTAAAGTTCGGCGCCTTGTTCAGCGAACCGTCGAGCTGGAACGTCCACCCGTGGTAGCCGCATTGCAAAATTTTCTTGTTGCCCTCGGCGTTTTTCTCCAGCTTCGTCGCGCGGTGCGGACAGACGTTGTAAAATGCGCGCAGCGTACCTTCCCGCCCTCGCACGACAAGGATCGGCTCACCTGCCACGTCACAGGTAAAAAAGTCACCGGGATTTTCGACCTGACTGATATGCCCGACAAACTGCCACGAGCGGGCAAAAATCTTTTCCTGCTCTGCGCGAAGCACCTCCGGATCGGTGTATAGACGGTAAGGAAGCGTTTTCACCTCGCGGGTAGTGGAACCAACCTTTGCTTCTTGGATAGACATCTGCCATGACCCCTTTCGTTTTCGCACCATGCCGCATCATTATTGGTTACGGTCTTGCCCCTCCTTTTTGCAAAAACGATGCCACATGCGAAAACCACGGTTATCACGGTGATAATAGTAAAATTATTGAGAAAATTGAGTTTATTCAGGTTCATTTCGAACCGATTTGCACTCACGCGTGGTATGATGGGAAAAACGGCTGCACGCGCGGAGGTTCCCATGTTCAAAGAGTCGGAAAATGGCTTCATCATTGAAATGAGCACGGATATTTTGGAAAAAATCCTCGACCATTCCACCGATGAAATTTACGTGGTCGACGGCGAGACACGGATCGTCTTCATGAACAAAATATGCGCCCAGCACTACGGGCTCAAGCGCTCGGAGGTCATCGGCAAGCGCAACGAGGAGCTGTTCAAGCAAGGCTACTGGACGCCCTCGATCATCCCGATCGTCATGCAGGAAAAGAAGCCCGTCACCATCAAGCAGACGACCTACTACGGCGGCGAGCTTGTCACGACAGCCGTCCCCATCCTGAACCGGACGAAGGAGATCGAACTCGTCGTCATTACCGCCCATGAGCAGAACTTCAAGAAAATCATGCACACCGATCAGGAACCCGCCGACCAAAACCAACTGCCTAACAACATCATCACGAACAGCCAGAAGATGAAGGACTTGCTCACCTTTTGCCACAAAATCGCCCTGGTCGACTCGACGATTCTTTTGCAAGGCGAGTCCGGCACGGGAAAAGGCGCGTTCGCCGCTTTCATTCACCAGATGAGCCGCCGCAAAAACGGGCCGTTTTTGACGATCAACTGCGCTGCGATCCCGGAGGAGCTGCTGGAGTCAGAATTGTTCGGCTATTCGCAAGGCGCGTTTACCGGAGCGAGCAAAAGCGGCAAGCTTGGGCTGATCGAGGCGGCGAACAACGGCACGATCTTTTTGGACGAGATCGGCGAACTGCCGCTGAAAATCCAGGCCAAGCTGCTGCAGGTGATTCAGGAGCACCGCTTTTTGCCTGTCGGCGGCACCGAGTACAAGCAGGTGGACATTCGCATTTTGTCCGCGACCAACCGGGACTTGTCCAAGATGGTGGAAAACAAGCAGTTTCGCGAGGACCTGTACTACAGGCTCAACGTGATCGACCTGAAAATCCCGCCGCTGCGCGAGCGCCCTGAAGACATCGTACCCCTCACCTATTATTTCATCAACCGCTGCAACAAAAAATACGGCGTGGACCGACTGATTTCCCAGGAGACGCTGCAAGCTTTGAGCAGCTATTCCTGGCCGGGCAATGTGCGCCAACTGGAAAACATGATCGAGCGGCTCGTAGTCACGACAGAGTCGATCATCACCCCGGCCGATTTGCCGGACATTATTCATCAGCATAACCGGAATCATCTGCCTTTGTCTTCGGCCGGAAGTCCTCCGCTGCCCCAGACGCTCGACGCAGCGCTGGCGGAGGTGGAAAAACAGATGGTCCGGCGCTCGTACCAAAAGCACCGCACAACCCGCAAAGTCGCCGCTGACCTGGGCGTGAGCCAGACGAAAGCGACGAAGCTGATTCAGAAGTATTGTCGCGATTTGGGTGAGTTGGAATAGGTTCAAGGGGAGGGGGTTACTTGCTAGTTGGCAGAGGGGCTGGTTTCGGCGATCCTTGTTTTCTGGTTGGGAAGCTGGTTGGGGACGTCCCTTCGTTTTCCGGCTGGAGAGCTGACAGACTCCGAGCACTCCTTCCCTTTCTTGCTGAATACCTGGCCCCTTTCCTCCCCGCTCCCAACTTTTACGGCAATGATGCACATTGCTGCTGGCTACTTGCGAGCGAATCCTGCCCCCCGCCCGCTCATGCCGACGACAAATTCGTCCCTCCGAACTCGCCTGCCAAAAAATCACAAAACGACAATTCCTGTCTCTGTCTCCACCTGTCTCATCCCGTCTCCTATCCCTTCCTTTTACCCGTAAGCGCCCTGCTACGCCCCAAACGAGCATCATCACCCTTCCTATAATATGGTAACTTTTCCACCCCTTCGCCCGTCTCTTCGATGAGGTGATTCCAACATGCACATCCACAAATGGTTACGCAAATGCGTAGCGGCTGTTTTGGCATTCATCCTGCTCGGCTACCTCGTCTATCCTCCCCCTTCCGCCCAAGCCTGCTCCTGCGGAGAACAGAGTGCGACGAAGCGGTTGGAAAAAACAGAAGCTGTCTTTCAGGGCGTCGTCACGGACATCCGCCAAAACGGCGAGGATGAAGAGGTGATTTTCGCAGTCACGAAAACGTGGAAAGGGGACAAGCTCCCGGAGCGCCGCACGTTGTCCGCTCCCGGAAGCTGCCATTACCGGTTTGAACGTGGCGTGGAATACGTCGTCTTCGCTTCCGGCTATCAGGCAGAGGACGGATCTACTTCCTTGCGCGTGTACAATTGCTGGGGGACTGCTCCCGTTTCGGAAGCGTATGGAGATATCGCCGAGCTTGATTACGGATTGCCTTTGAACATCCGCCATCTGCTGCCTATTCCCGAGCAGCGCTATGCCTGGTACTTGTCCCTTTTCGATGCGATCAGCGACATCTGCCAGCAGCCAGCCAAATGAACCGTGCACCAAAAACCCCGGAAAAAGAGCGGTGTGCCCTTTTCCGGGGTTTTGCGCGCGAACTGCTCGTGCGGACTCCTCATCCGGACCCCGCCCCTGTTTATTTGCGGATGCCTTTTTTCGTCGCCAGCTCGGTGTACGCACCCGTCTCCTTCTCCGTGTCCTGCGTGAACTGCTGGCGATCCGCATAGGCAGGCTCGACCTGTATCTCGCCGAGCTTTTGCAAATAGGCCGGGTCGCTCGTCATTTTGGCGATGCCTTCTTCCCACTTTTGGATGACGGCATCAGGCGTGCCTTTGGCAAACGACACTCCGGTCCACCAGAACACCGTCAGGCCGTCGATGCCCTGCTCCTGCGCGGTAGGGACATCAGGCAAAAACGGGCTGCGCTCCTCTCCGGCAACCGCGAGAATTTTCACCTTGCCCGCCGCAAGCATCGGCATGATCTCGCCGACTGTGTGCACAGCCAATACCGCGTGGCCGCCCGCTACTTTGGGGACAGAATCGGAAGCGCCTTTGGTCACGATCATCCTCGTCTTGGAAAAATCCGCGCCGATGGCATCCAGCCACTGGGCCACGCCGAATGCGGAAAAGCCCGCGGGTCCCACCGAAGTCCAGGTCAGCTCTTCCGGGTTTTCCCTGACCCACTGGGAAAAAGCGGCGAAGTCTTGCCACGGCGCGTCGGCTTTGACGGCAAAGGCGAGCGTCCCTTTGCCGATCCGCGCTGTATAAATCTGGTCTTCGTTTTGAATCGGGGGATTTTTCATGCCAGCGGCCAGCATCGTCGTATTCGACACGTTGACCGCCAGTGCCGTGTAGCCGTCGTTTTTCGCCTGCTTCAAGGCAAATTCGGCTCCCACGGCACCGCCGCCGCCCGCCTTGTTGACCACGACGATCGGCTGGCCCCATTCCTTGCTCAAATAGTCAGCGGTGGCTCTCGCGACGAGATCGACGCCGCCTCCGGCTGAATACGGCACGATGTACTCGATTTGCCGGGTCGGATAGGCCGCAGCCGTTTCGCCCTGGACGGACTGCCCGGTCGCGCAGGCGCTCACGGTTGCCGCCAGCAAAAAAGACATCGTGACCGACACCCAATGTTTGTATCCTTTCACTACTTTTCCTCCCGTCTCTACACTAGGCTACGTCCACGCCTTTTTTCTGCTCCTCCCGCAACCGCTGGCGGGTTCGCCTGTTCAGCACAAGGGATACGATCAACAGTACCGCGGCCGCAAGCAAAATCGACAGCGACAAAGGGCGAGACAGCACGATACCGAGTGAGCCGCTTCCCATCGCCATCGTCTGGATGAACGATTCCTCCAGCAGCGGCCCGAGAATGAAGCACAAAATCAGCGGCACGACAGGCCATTTATACTTCACAAACAGGTAGCCAAGTCCGCCGAACAAAAAGGCAATCCAGACGTCAAACATGCTGTTGCGCACGCTGTACGCCCCGATCGTGCACAGCATCAAAATGACTGGGGCCATGATGCCAAACGGAACCCGGGTCAGTTTCACCCAGAGCCAGACCATCGGCAAATTCAGCACCAAAAGCATCATGTTGCCGATGAACATGGAGGCGATCACCGTCCAGACGAAGTCGGCATGCTGCGCAAACAACACCGGGCCAGGCGTCAGGCCGTAAATCATCAGACCTGCGAGCAAGATCGCGAGCGGCGGAGAAGACGGGATGCCGAGCGAAAACAACGGGATGAAGCCCGCGCTGCTGGTCGCGTTGTTGGCCGCTTCCGGCGCTGCCACACCTTCGATCGCTCCGGTTCCGAATTTCTCCGGCTGGCGGGAAACTTTTTTCTCCAGATCGTAAGCCAAAAAAGCCGTAATCGCCGCCGAGCAGCCTGGAAGCAGCCCGAGGAAAAACCCGACAAGCCCGCCTCTAAGCATCGGCGCGGCGCTTTTTTTCATGTCCGCCTTTTGCGGATAAACGCTACCAGGCTTGCCAATTACGGTCGCCTTGCGCTTTTCCGCGATGCCCTTGAGCACCTCGGTAATGGCAAACAGCCCGATGATGATGCTAATCATGTCCAAGCCGCCCACGAGCGACGAGATGCCGTAGTCAAAGCGCGGCATGCCGGACGATGGCCCCAGGCCGACCAATGACAGCGCATAGCCGAACGCCCCCATCAAAAACGATTTCAACAGCGAGCCGCCCGACAGGCTGACCATCAAGGTGAGCGCGAGCAGCATCAGCGCAAAATATTCAGGCGGCCCGAACTTCAATGCCTGATCGGCGAGCAACGGCGCGAAAAACACCAGCCCGATCACGCCGACTACCCCGGCGACAAACGACGCGATGGCCGAGATGCCGAGCGCTGGCCCGCCCTTCCCTTGCTGGGCCAGCGGGTAACCATCCAGACAAGTAGGAACGGACGACAGCTCGCCCGGTATATTGAGCAGAATCGCCGTCGTAGAGCCGCCATACATCGCCCCGTAATAAATGCCAGCCAGCATAATCATGCCCTGGGTCGGCTCCAGCACGGTCGTCACCGGCAGCAAGATCGCGATCGCCGAAGTTGGCCCCAGCCCCGGCAGCACCCCTACAAAGGTGCCAATCAAAGCCCCGAGCGCTGCCATGAGCAGATTTTCCAGGCTAAACGCAGTCGCAAATCCGACCAGCAAAAGCTGCAGCGTATCGATGGTCAGCACCTCCTACCACAAATCCCCGCCAGGGAAAAGCATTTGCAGCCACAAAATAAACACCGCGTACATAGCGCCAGTCAACAGAAGCGAGTAGAAAACAGCGACGTACAATCGATAAAAGCCGATCAACATAAAAAAGGCAACGGAAGCAAGCGCCGTAGCAAGCAAATAACCCATCGCGCCAATCAGCCACGCGTAGAGTAGAAGACTCAACCATGCAAACAAAACGCGCGGTCTTTCGTCTCCCGGCGCAACTGCCTGACGCGGCGGCGCAGCGTGCGCTTTGCCGGGATAAGACTGTACCAAAAGCACGCCCCCGAGCATGACGAACCAAAACCCGAGTATCGCAGGCAGCGTATGGTCTCCTACGTACAAGGACTGCGCATAAGCTTGTAACCGATACGCCTCCAGCGAAATCATGACGCCAATCGCCATGCAAAACAACGCGCCGATCCAATCAGCCCGGTTGTGCGGGCGTCTCACAAGCACCACCTCAGCTCCTGAAAAGCTACCATCAACCTATGGCACATTCGCCTATTGTGTGCGGGCAAAAAAAATGCCAATACCAGTCTTTGCGAAGACGGCAATGGCGTCGGATTACCATTTGATTTGGTCACTCATATGGATGATGGCCTGCGCGACTTTTGCTTCGTAGCTTTCCTTGCTGCACAGTTCTTTCCATAGTTGCTCCTGTTCTTCGTGAGTGAGCAGGTCGCTGCGGCCCGCCCTTGTCTGTATGGCCCCCTTCAGCGGCGCGGCGTTTTGGCCGGTTTCGCAGCCGTGGCTGACAAGCTCGTGCACCAGGAGCATGTTCAACAGCTTGTCCATCTTCGCCTGCCTCCGGGCCAGATGCGGCTCCATCCGCTTGGCGACCAGCCACAGCTTTTCTGTTTGCTCTTGTGCGGTTACCATGACTCTTTCGCACCCCCATACTATATATATCTAAATATAATTACTTATATCTAATTATAATAAACATTTTGCGAAAGAGAAGCCAGATCGACCTGTTTTCATGGATGGGGTTAACTTTTTCTTTGCAATTTCATCCGACTTAGATAAAAATTTGATCCTATACAAAATAGAAAAATATGGAAATTTTGCGATAGAATCTCCAAAAAGGAGCAGTGTTTATGCAAAAGCAAGCGAAAATCATGTTTAGTTGTTTACTCGTTGCCGCTGTATCCATTACTGGCGCATCTGTTCTTGCAAGCAAGAGTAATGTAGCCGAATATAGAAGCTATTTAGAAAAGCACATTGAGGAAAAACTTGAAGTTGCTTATGATAGCGCGGCAGCAGTATTTACGTTTTGATGACAGCGACTACCAACTTTTTCGAGCAGATAGTCTTGACCGACCAGAAGAGATGTCGACAGATGACTATACCTTTTTACGATTGACCATGGGCGAAACCATCTTCCAAACGAACGAGATTGAGAAAGGAGATTTTGCCCCGGCTATTTACATTAAAAATAGCCTGGATGAAGCAGTTGTCCTTTTGAAGAAGCAAAATGGTGAGAATAAAAAGTTTACTTATCAGAAAGATGACACGGCAAAATTAAGATGGAAGCTAGTGGAACAAGAAGCGGCTGATGGCGAGGCGGTAAAAGTATCTGCGCCGCAATCATTCGATGCCTTCGTACAAGAAAAGCTTCAAATTAACTGCCAAAAAGTCGGTTACGCTTCTAGCGAAACCGACTTTTTGAGTGTCTAAAGTTCCTCGACATTGTAAATGCGCTATTCGTTGACGTTACTCTCATAGTAGATAGAGCTTCGGAGGGAGTTCACAAATAGACGAGTCTGAGCAACCGTCTCTAGTCACTGCGATTTTTGCTCCCCTTCACGCTGATGGGCTTCCACAAAAAAACTGCCACCCGCCAGTCAATGAAAACGACTGGCGAGCAGCAGCTCCCCCCTCTTCCCTTATGCGATTATTCCATTGTCAAAACGACGCGGCCATTGACTTGGCCTTTTTCCAAGCGCTCCAGCACCTCGTTGATTTTATCGAGTGGCTGGGTTTCGATGATGGCGCGGACTTTGCCGCGCGCGGCGAAGTCGAGCGCTTCCTGCATGTCTTTGCGCGTTCCGACGATCGAGCCTTTGACGGTTACGCCGTTGAGCACTGTATCGAAAATCGGGATTGGCAACTCCGCATTCGGCAAGCCGACTACGACGAGCGAGCCGCCGCGGCGAACGGACTTGTACGCCTGCTCAAACGCTTTTTTCGTCACAGCCACGCTGATCGCGCCGTGTACGCCGCCGATCTGCTCCTGAATCGCCTGCACAGGATCAACCTCGCTGCCGTTGACGGTCAGGTCAGCCCCTAGTTCTTTTGCCAAGTCCAGTTTTTCCTGGTGAATATCTACCGCGACGACGTTGTAGCCCATCGCCTTTGCATATTGCAACGCTACGTGGCCCAGTCCGCCGATGCCGTAAATCGCTACCCATTCGCCCGGCTTCACGTTCGCGACCTTCAGTGCTTTGTAAGTAGTGACTCCTGCGCACAAAATCGGCGCTGCCTCTACGTCGCCCAGCTCATCCGGAATGCGCGCGACATAAGCTGCCGGCGCTACGCAATACTCTGCGTAAGCTCCATCTGCGGAGTAGCCGCCATTGAGCTGCTGCAGGCACAGCGTCTCCCAGCCTGTGAGGCAGTAGTCGCATTCGCCGCACGCCGAGAACAGCCACGGGATACCTACGCGATCGCCCAGCTTGAGCGACGTGACGCCTTCGCCGAGCTTTTCAACCACGCCTACGCCTTCGTGTCCCGGAATCAGCGGCAGTTTTGGCTTGACTGGCCAGTCTCCGTGCGCCGCATGCAAGTCAGTATGGCAGACGCCGCACGTCTTGATTTTCACCAAAACCTCGCCGTAGCCGACCTCTGGGACCGCTACTTCCTTCACTTCCAGCTTTTGATGGAACTCGTTGACCACTGCTGCTTTCATTTGGACCATCCTCCTCTTTCCCCCTGGGCATTATGTATGCCTGTTCGGCGGTAATCCGCTTACGTCCCTTTATCATTGCAAGCAGCATGCCAAACTGTAAGCGCTTTACATTTCGCGGTTTTTCGCGATATGTCGCGGAAATTCGCACTCGGACTGGCCGTTTTTTCGGCCCACTCAGCCAAAAATTCGGCCCGCCAGCCAAGCTTTTGGCCAAAAAAGGGGATTCTCCCCTGTCTGCGGTATTACTACATAGCGGAAAAAGGGGGTAAAAGCATGCAAATATCCAAGTTCATGACACCGGAGATCATCTTCGGAAACCAGTCCATCGGCCAAGTCGGGGAAAGTCTTCGCAGATTGGGTGCCTCCCGTGTCTTTCTTGTCAGCGACCCCGGTGTCGTGAAGGCAGGCTGGGTCGAGCGGATCATCCACTACTTGCAGCAGCAACACCTCGATTATCATCTGTGGACAAACGTGACAGCCAATCCCAAAGATTACGAGATTCACGCCGGAATCGCCGCTTACCGCGCGGGCGAGTGCAACGCGATTCTCGGCGTTGGCGGCGGCAGCGCCATTGATGCGGCCAAAGCCATCGCCCTGCTTGCCACCAACGAAGGCAGCATCGTCCAGTACGAAGGCGTCGATCGCATCCTGCATCCGCTCCCGCCCATGGTCATGGTGCCGACCACTGCTGGCTCCGGCTCGGAAGTATCGCAGTTTTCCATTATTGTCGACAGCGAGCGAAAAGTAAAAATGACGATCGTCTCCAAATCGCTCATTCCCGATATCGCCATCATCGACCCGCAAACGTTGATGACTAAAGACCGACAGCTCACCGCCAATACAGGCATGGACGTCCTGACGCATGCCATCGAATCGTATATTTCCCTCGCCGCGACACCGCTCACCGAGGTACACTCGCTGCAGGCGATGCGGCTTATCGCCCAGCATTTGCGCCCATCTGCCGCCAGCCAGTACAACGCTTGCGCCAAGCAGGCGATGGCCATGGCGAGCTTGCAGGCGGGCATCGCTTTTTCCAACGCCATCCTCGGAGCCGTACACGCCATGTCCCATCAACTGGGCGGCTTTCTCGACGCGCCGCACGGGGAAGTGAATGCGATCCTTTTGCCTCACGTACTCGAATACAACTACATTGCCGCCCCGGAAAAATACAGGCAAATCGCCGAATGCCTGGGCGAGAACACTTCGGGCCTGAGCACCCATGACGCTTCCCGCCTCGCGCTGAAAGCGGTGAAGGACCTGGCAAACGACCTCGACGTCCCCCACTCGCTGTCTGCCATCGGGCTGCACCCGGAGCAAATCGAGCTATTAAGCTCGCTCGCCCTGCTCGACGTCTGCATGACCACCAACCCGCGCGACATGAGCGTCCAGGACGTCGCTGCCCTTTTTCGCCAAGCATTATAGGAGGCCGCCATGCAAAACAAACAGGAGATATTGGAAAAGCTCACCGGGATATCGTCCTCGCGCAAAAGCTACTACAGCGAGCTTGTCTATCTCGTGGAAGAAATGAAAAAGAAAAACCGCCAGCTCGCCGTCATCAACGAGCTGACGCAAATCCAGATCAACGCCACCTGGCCGCAAACCAGCAGCTATCTCGCCGCGCAACTGTCGCAAATTCTCGCCTTCGAGCACTTTGCGCTGACAATCGTAAAAGGCGGCATGCCCGCTTCTTACTTGTGCATCTGGACCGACTCCGACTGGCAATGCCGCACCTTGACCCAGCCCGCGGCTGCCGATCCGGCGCTGTTTATCGAGCAGGTCCACCAAAAGCTGGCGGAGGTGCTGCCGCAGCATTTTGCCACGTCCGTTCCGCTGCGCAGCCAGTTGAACCAGACGTTCGGCTTTTTGACCTTGCTGCACCAGGAAAAGCGCCAGGCAGACAAGGAGGAAACAGAGCTGATCGAGCTGGTCGCCAGACACGTTGGCGTCGTCGTGGAAAACAGCCTCTTGTTCCAGGATGTGAACGAAAAAATCAAGATCGAGGCGCAACTGATCCAATCCGCGAAAATGGCCGCAATCGGGGAAATGGCGGCCGGAATCGCCCACGAGCTGAACAGCCCGCTGACTGCGATTCTCGGCAATTCCCAGTTGCTCCTGCGCGACATGGCGGATGGCCCCACCGCTCCGCTCATGCGGGACATTTACCAGTGCGGGGTGCGCTGCAAAAAGATCATCCAAAACTTGCTGACTTTTTCCCGGCAGGAGGAATATTTGTTTGAGACTGTCTCCATCGACGAGGTCGTGGAAGATGTGCTCGGGCTGATCGGCTACCAGTTGTCTGTCTCCGGCCTGACCATAACCCGGGAAATGAACGTGCCGAGCCTGCTGTTCCACGGAAGCCGCCATCAAATCGAGCAAATCGTCATCAATCTGCTGCTGAACGCCAGAGACGCGCTCGCAGACAGTGAAGCGCCGCAAATTGTCATTCGCTCGTTTCTCGCAGAAGAAGCTGGCGTCCGCTACGTAGGCTTGTCCGTTTACGACAACGGGACAGGCATCCCGAAGGAGCAACTGCCGCAAATCTTCCAGCCGTTCTTTTCCACAAAGGAACGGACAAAAGGAACCGGACTGGGCTTATCCGTCAGTCTCGGCATCGCGGAAGCGCACGGCGGCAGGCTGTTTGCGGAAAGCGAAGAGAACGGCTACAGCAAGTTCACGCTGCTGCTGCCGCTGCTTGAGAGAGAGGAGGACAACCATGGAGCCGAAACGAATTTTGATTGTCGATGATGAGACAGAAGTAACCACCTTTTTCACCTATTTTCTCCAGCGCAAAAACTGCGAGGTCGTCGTGGCGAATACAGGCAAACAGGTCGAGCGGCTGCTGCATGACGCCTCCCAGCACTTTCATGCCGCCCTCGTCGATTTGAAGCTGCCGGACGCCGACGGCCTGGAGCTTTTGCGCGAGATCAAGGCGGCCCATCCCGCGTGCGAGGTGCTGATTATGACGGGCTACAGCACGATCAAATCGGCGGTCACAGCCATGCAGTGGGGCGCCAAAGACTATTTGGAAAAGCCGTTTGACGACCTGGACAGCCTGGAGCATGTCATCGACTCTGTTCTGTCTGCCTCGGCGAAGCAAAAAGATGACCTATCCCAAGAGGCCGCGCAATATGGTATCGTGTATTCAGCAGAAAGTCCGATGGCCCAAGTGACGGCCATTGCCAAAAAGTTGGCAAAAAAAGCAATTCACGTCCTGATTGAAGGAGAAACAGGCACGGGCAAGGAGCTGATGGCCCGTTTTCTCCACGGAGCGAGCAACCGCGCTCAGCAGCCGTTCGTCGCCTTCAACTGCGGTGCCGTTCCGGAGTCGTTGCTGGAAAGCGAGTTGTTCGGCTTTGAAAAAGGCGCTTTTACCGGGGCGATCAAGTCGCGAAAAGGCTTGTTTGAGCTTGCGCACAACGGCACGCTGTTTCTCGATGAGATCGGCGAAGCCCCTCTCTCGATTCAGGTCAAGCTGCTCCGCACGCTGGAAACGGGAGAGTTCATGCGGGTCGGAGGCGAACAGGTCGGCCAGAGCAACATCCGCTTCATCTCGGCCACGAACCGCAACCTGGAGCACGAAGTCGAAATGAACCGTTTTCGCAGCGATTTGCTCTATCGGCTGGAAGGAATCAAGCTGGCGATTCCTCCCCTGCGCGAGCGGACTTGCGATATCCCGGCCATCGCCCACTACTATTTGCAAAAGCGCAGCGGCACCCCGTGCGAGATCGAGGCGGACGCTCTGGAGCTTTTGCAGCGCTACGACTGGCCTGGCAACGTCAGACAACTGCTTAACGTGCTCAACCAGACCATCGCCCTGCACGAATGCGAGCGGCTGCGCGCAGAGCATCTGCCAGCCCAGCTTCGGCAAAGAGCGGCGCAGCCGAAGCTGCAAGGGCGAGAGCAGCCCGCCGAAGACCAGCCACAGCCCGGCAGCATCGAGCAGGCGATCGAGCGGGAATGCGCGCGCTTCGTGGAATCGCTCACCCGCAACATCCCTTCCATCGAAGGCGTCGACTTCGAATATTTGCAAAAACGAATCAAGCTCCTGGAAGGGGAAATCGGGCGGGCGATCATCGAAAAAGGACTGAGCGAGACAAAAGGAGACAGGCAGTTGTTGAGCAAGAAATTGAATATCACCAAGCGGACGATCCGCTACATTCTCAATGAAAAGGGGTAATGCCTCGCCGACCTGCGCTGATCCCCTGTTAGGAGGCAATACGTTGTGGTACCCCAAAAACAGCAATCTGGGTTGATCGCCAACCTCAAAAACATCCCGGCTGATTTTTCGCTCTCTGCCGTTATCGTCGGCCTGATCGCTACGATGGTGTCGTATGCGGGGCCGCTTCTGATCGTGTTTCAGGCAGCGCAAGGCGCGGGCCTCAGCGAAGCCGAGCTGTCCTCCTGGATATGGGCAATCTCGATCGGCAGCGGCCTGACCGCGATTATTCTCAGCATCTGGTTCAAAACGCCAGTCATTACGGCATGGTCGACGCCTGGTGCCGTCCTGCTCGTATCGAGCCTGACCGTCTATCCGTACAGCGATGCGATCGGGGCGTACCTGTTTTCCGCCGCCGTCATCACCCTGCTCGGCGTCTCCGGCTTGTTTTCCATCTTGATGAAATACGTGCCGCAGTCGATCACGACCGCGATGCTCGCCGGGATACTGTTGTCCTTTGGCGTCGATGTGTTCGTTTCGATGCAGCATTTGCCTGCCCTGGCTTTGCCGATGATTTTTTGCTACCTGTTCGCCAAGCGCTGGTCTCCGCGCTACGCGGTCGTGCTCACGCTCCTGGTCGGGCTGGCCGTCGCCTTCGCGATGGGGCGCCTGCAGCTCGATTCCGTCCAGATGGCGTTGGTCAATCCCGTGTTCACGCTGCCGACCTTCTCGCTCGATGCGATTGTCGGCCTGGGGATTCCGCTGTGCATCGTCACGATGGCTTCGCAGAACGCGCCGGGAATCGGCGTCCTGAAGGCAGACGGCTACGACACGCCTGCAAGCCCGCTCGTAGCCACGACCGGGATCGCTTCGCTCTTGCTCGCTCCGTTTGGCTCGCATGGGATCAACCTCGCTGCGATTACGGCTGCCATCTGCACGGGAAAAGAAGCGCACCAGGACCTGTCGAAGCGCTACATTGCGGGAATTGCCTGCGGTGCCTTTTACCTCGTGTTCGGCATGTTTGGCGCTACGATCACCTCTGTCTTTTTCGGGCTGCCGAAGGAGCTGATCGCCGTCATTGCGGGACTGGCTTTGTTCGCTTCGCTCAGCTCGAGCCTCGCCCAAGCGATGAGCGATATCAAGGAACGGGAATGCGCCCTCGTCACCTTCCTCGTCACGATATCGGGCATCTCCATCGGCGGGATCGGCGCCGCCTTCTGGGGGCTGATTGCGGGAGTGATTACGAATTTGATTTTGAATGGAAACGTGCGCAAGTGGTTCGTGCGGCGGAAAAAGGACGCGCGGCCGTTGGCTTAGTTGGGCTGCTTTGCAGGAAATGTCTCCCTGTACATGGAAAATCTGGCCTACGCCCCCTTTCCAGCTCTTGATCCATCGGAAAAATAAATACATTTTTCTTTCGCAAACTAAAAAGCGGGCGTCCTCTTTGAGAGATACCCGCTTTTTTGCTGCTGCCGTTTCGTCGCGTGAGCCTGCGTGATGAACGCTGTCTTTGTCGTGCCGTTACCGATACAGCCCTTGCTCGCGGGCGTAGTTTCCCCAATGCGGGCGGCTGCCGTCCCGATCGACAAACGGATACTCGTCGGAAAGCCCCCACGTGCTCAGTGCCTGCCCCGCTTTTTCGGCGATGGCGGGATCAGCGGCGAGCGCGGCGACTGCCCGCCCGATATACAGCGGAGTTTCCGACACGATGAAATGCGGATCTTTTTTGACCGCCTCTTTCCACGTCTCTTCCGTCACGCCAAAATAGTCGAGCATCTCCTCTGAACGCAAGAACCCGGGTGTCAGCGCCAGAGCGGTAACGCCATGCGGACGCAGGTCCTCGGCCATCGCCTGAGCCAGATGGATCACTGAAATTTTGGCCAGACTGTAGTACAAGTGCTGGCGATACCGATAGTCGACCCCGTCCGTGATCTCGATGATGAGCCCTTTTTTCCGCTCCACCATGAGCGGTGCGGCATAGTAGCTCGTAATCATATGCGTGTGGACTGCGCGCTGTTGCATCAGCAAACCATCTGCCAAAGAATGCTCCCAAAACGTTTTTCCCCAGACAGTCAACTTCTCTCCGCCCCAGATGTCGTTCACCAAAATGTCGAGCTGGCCGTTTTGCTCTGCTTTTACCCGTTCAAACAGCGCTTTCACTTCGTCTTCCTGCGAATGATCGACTCGGACCGCAATGCCGACTCCGCCGCTGGCCGTCACCAGCTCGGCCGTCTCCTCAATCGTCTCGGGCCGGCCCAAGTCAGACTGCTGGCCTCTCACGCTGCGTCCCGTTACATACACGGTTGCGCCCGCTTCCCCCAAGCCGACGGCAATCCCGCGCCCTGCCCCTCTCGTTCCTCCTGCGACTACTGCGACTTTTCCTTGCAAGGCTTTCATCTTCGCATTCCTCCCTTTTCGTTTCGCACCACGCATAAGTGCCTGACGCGCGATGTTACGCTGCATGCCGGCGGTCGGTTGACCACATGGAACAAGTGTAGCGTTTTATATATGACATCGTCTGTCATATTGGGTAAAGTAAAATGAACAGACATAGCAAACGATCTTTTGGTGAGGAGTGATTATCATGCGGGCTGACCGACTGCTCTCGATCTTGCTGCACCTGCAAAATCACGGCCGGATGACAGCCAGGCAACTGGCGGAAAAACTGGAGGTGTCCGAGCGGACGATCCATCGGGACATGGAAGCCTTGAGCGCGTCTGGCGTGCCCGTCTACGCCGAACGGGGCTCTGCTGGCGGATGGGTTTTGGCGGAGGGCTATCGCAGCAATTTGACCGGGTTGAAAACAGATGAACTGCAATCGCTCATGCTATCCTCCCCGTCCGCTCTGTTGAACGACCTGGGGCTTCGGGACGAGTACGAGCAAGCTTTTCTCAAGCTGCTGTCCGCCTTGCCGCAGAGCGTTCAGCAGGACGCCTGGCACGTGCGGCAGCGGCTGCATATCGACGGAGCTGGCTGGCACGAGTCAGATGAATCGTTTCCCCTGCTCGCCACCATCCAGGACGCCGTCTGGCTCACCCGCAAGCTCTGGGTCCGCTACCAGCGTGAGGACGCGCTTGTCGAGCGAATCGTGCACCCACTCGGACTGGTCGCCAAGCGTAGCGTCTGGTATTTGGTGGCGCAGGTCGACGCGGATATGCGCACGTACCGGATCTCCCGGTTTACGGAGGCGCGGGTGCTGGAGGAGTCTTTCGTCCGGCCTGAAAACTTTGATCTCGCCAGCTATTGGGAAGAATCGACGAAACAGTTCAAGGCAAGCCTTCCGCGCTATCCGGCTGTCATTCGCGTCCGCGAAGAGGCGCTGCCCCGGCTGAAACAGGAGCGCTACGTAAAAATAGCTTCCATCCAATCCGTTGCCACAAACGGTTGGCTGGAAGCCGAGGTGGAATTTCATACGCTGGACTCTGCCTGCATTTTGGTGCTCGGATACGGTCCGGCGCTCGAAGTGCTGCAGCCGGATGAGCTGCGGGCAGAAGTCGTAGCGAGTGCTGCTGGTATCTTGCGGTTGTATGGGGGCGGGGGCCTTGCCAACTGAGGTCTGGCTGACCGCTTAACTGATCGCGCGACTTTCCGCTTGCCTGTTCAAACGACTAACCGCTTGCCTGTTCAAACGACTAACCGCTTGCCTGTTCGCTCGGCCTTCCGCTTGCCTGTTCGCTCGGCCTTCCGCTTGCCTGTTCGCTCGGCCTTCCGCTTGCCTGTTCGCTCGGCCTTCCGCTT
>NZ_JBYSWV010000045.1:0-8397 GCF_058781555.1 Brevibacillus sp. FW306-2-1A-C05A | reverse complement strand
CTTGCCTGACCGCCGCTTAGCTTACGCTCGCGGCGTCAGACGGCCGCGTTTCTTTTCCGTACACGAGCAGGACGGTTGTGCCGACGAACAGCACGATCGTAAACACGCTGAAAATGAACGTATAGCTGTAGTGCAAGGCCGAATAGTAGCCGACGAGATAAGGCGCGATAATGCTGCCAATCCGCCCGATGCCGGAAGCGACGCCAGTGCCTGTCGCGCGCAGAGGCGTCGGGTAGTTTTCCGGCGTGTAGGCGTACAAAGCGCCCCAAGCGCCGAGATTGAAAAAGGAGAGCAACGCGCCTGTGACCAGCAGCTCGGTCGTCCCGCTGCTCTGCCCGAAGGCGAACGCCATCACGGCGGTCATCAACAAAAAGGTTGCCAGCGTCTTTTTGCGGCCCCAGTTTTCCACGAGATACGCTGCGGCGAAGTAGCCCGGCAACTGCGCCAAGGTCATAATGAGGACGTACTGAAAGCTTTTAATCATCGTAAAGCCTTTGTCCACGAGCACGGACGGCATCCACAAAAACATGCCGTAGTAGGAAAAGGCGATGGCGAACCAGACCGCCCACAAAGCGATCGTTTCCCGCTTGTGCGAGGTGAGCAGCTTCTGCAGCGGCACCTGCTCGGCGCGCTGCTGGAACTGGGGCGATTCGGGAATGGCCCTGCGCGCGTACCACGCGTACACAATCGGCAAGGCCCCGATGATGACCGCCACTCGCCAGCCGTACTCCGGGATGATGAAGTACGAGATCACCGCTGCCGCGATCCAGCCAACGGCCCAAAAGCTTTCCAGCAGCACGACGGTACTCCCGCGTTTTTCCGGGGGTGCGAACTCGTTGACGAGCGTGGAGGCAACAGGCAGCTCTGCGCCCAGGCCCAAGCCCATCAAAAAGCGGAAGAGCAGCATGGTGAGAAAGCCTGTGGCAAAAGCGCTGGCGAAGCTGGCCGCGCCAAACAGCAGGAGTGTGAGGAGAAAGACTGGCTTTCGCCCGATCCGGTCTGCCATGTAGCCGCCTGCAATCGCCCCGATAGCCATGCCTACGAGGTTGCCGGTCCCCAAGAGGCCGGCTTCTTCCGGAGACAATCCCCATTCTTGCCTGAGTGCAACCATAATAAATGATAAAAGGGCAACATCCATCGCGTCGAACATCCAGCCAAAGCCGGCTGCCCAAAACACTTTTTTGTAAGGTGCTGACATTTGTTTTCCCTGCTTTCTTTTCGTTTGCGCGCATTCACGCCTTGTAAACATTTCGCGTGTCGTTCGTTTTTCCTGCCCGCAAATAAAAGTTCGACGATTTGCAGCTAGTTTTTCCCTTTGGGTGGGAAGTCATTAGTTTTTGGATGTGGGGGAAGAAGTTTAGCCAGGGTTTATTAGTTATTTTGAATCGTTGAAAGTGGTTACTAAAAGCCCTTTATCGCGGCCATAGTGGTGGCGAGGAAAGAGAAGAAATCGCTGTAGCTTCTTGGGCTCCCTGCGCGGAAGCTTCACTGCCCGGCTCCGGGGAAAAAGCGAAACCGCGTCCAAAGTGGTCCTTTCGAGGAAGCGTCTCAGAGTGGACGCTTAAAGGCGTGTTTCGCTTTTTCCCCTCCACCTCGGTTGGGTTCCCAAAGAGCTTTCGCTTATTTCTTCTCTTTCCTCGTCAGGGGCTTGCGGGGGTTACATCCGAAATACTTTATACGTAAAAGTGCGCAGATCAAGCAGCGGCTCGGCCAGGCGCAACTGCCGCCAGGTGAACAGGATGAGGGCGACAACCCCGATGGCGATCGGCCAAAGCACCTCGTTGCTCCCCCAGCCGCCAGAACCTTCTCCCGCGCTGCTGAAGCCAAACACGATGCCCCCGAAGCCACAGGTAGACAGCAGCAGCGAAAGCACGTCTACGCGCGGGCGAGAAGTTTCCGTCACGTTTTTCAGTCGGAAATAGGCGAAAGCGATCACGAACAAAGCAATCGGCAATACGCCGTAAAAGAGCGCGCGCCAACTGAAATGTTCGACGACGATGCCGGACAGCGTCGGTCCGATCGCCGGTGCAAACGTAATGACAATCCCGATCGTTCCCATCGCGGAACCGCGTTTTTCAATCGCGACGACGGACAGCACCACATTCGTCAGCAAAGGGAACAACAGCCCCGTTCCCGCAGCTTGCAGCACCCTGCCGACCAAAAGCAGGCCGAATCCCGGCGCAATCGCCGCCGCGAGCGTCCCCAGCGCGAACAGCCCCATCGCAGACAAAAACAACGCCCGCGTTGTAAACCGTTGAATGAGAAAGGCGGTAATCGGGATCAATACGCCAATCACCAGCAAATAGCCCGTTGCCAGCCATTGCGCCTTGCTAGGAGAAATGCCGATGTCATCCATAATTTTCGACAAGGCCACGTTCAGGAGCGTCTCGTTGAGAATGGCTACAAAAACGCCGAGGATCATGACCATGACGACGAGGAAGTTGCTCCTGCTCCCGAACGTCCCTCCGCTCTGCTTTGCATCTTGATGATTTTCCACTTGGTTTCTCCTTTCGATCGTCCAATTGCGAGTTTGCGCACTCACTTCATCTCTTCTCTAAATCGGTAACCCATCCTATCCTACCATGACCCATAGCTTGTGATTTCTTTTCGATTGCTATGATGCCAAGATCAATAAAACTGCCTCCAGTCGGAAAGCAACCGCAAAGAGCGCAGTTGGTCGTCAGCCCGCTGTGCAGACTCGCGAAATTCGCTCGGCGATACGCCCACTTTTTCGGCAAATCGGCTGGAAAACGTCCCAAGGCTCTGCTGCCCGATTTCCCGGCCGATATCGCGAACGCTCATGTTCGTGCGCAGCAGCAAATCCTTCGCCTTCTGCAAGCGCATCGAGGAGACGTAGTACAGCGGAGACAGGCCGATCCTTTCCTTGAAAATACGCGCAAAATGGTATTGGCTGTAGGCAACATGACTGGCCAAACGGGAAAGTGGCAGAGGTTGACTGCATCGTGCTCGTGATGACGGCGTCTTTTCGGCGGATGAAAACCGTCGTCACGTCCCGGTACGGCTTCGGCACCGCATGCAGATGAACTTGCCCGCTTTCAGCCATATGCCGTACCGCCGACCTGGGCAAAATCGTCATGCCGATGCCTGCTGCGACACCGCCGATGACTGATCGGCCCCGTCACGAACGCCCCGTCCAGCTCCACATCGAGTACGTGCTGGAGCAGACGCTCGGTTACGCCAGCCGTAAGCGAGAGATCGACCTGCGGATACCGGCTGCAATAGGCCGACAACAGGTCAGGAAGCTGATTGATCGTCTCGACCATGCCGATGGAAAGCACGCCGGACGGCACGGACGTCTGATGAAAAAATCGGTGCATATCCTCCATTTTCGCCAAAATATCGCGCGAAAAAGCTTATGGGAGAAACAGGCACGATCGCTGCCTCCATCATGGAAGTGCTCATGCCGATGATCCCCATCGCGCTGCTTGCCCTGCATACCAGAAAATGGCCGCCGGCTTATGCGATCACGAGCATTGCCATCGCTTTGGCCGGGGCGCTCTTGGTCATTACAAACGGGAGCCTGGCCTTCTTCGTCACGGCAAGCGACCAGCTTTTCCCGCTGCTGCTCATCTTCACAGGCGTCGTCGGCTGGGTCGTCTACTCGATGGGGAGCGCGCGTTTTGGCGGCTGGTCGACGCTGCGCTACTCGACATTGACGTGCTTGCTCGGCACAGGCGTCTCTTTTGGCGTGGTCGCGACTGCCACTCTGCTTCAATGGATACCCGCCCCGAGCTGGGAAAGCATCAGCTCGATCCGCTATGAAATGGCCTTCATGGTCCTGCTGCCGGGACTAGTCGCCCTGTTAAGCTGGAATGAAGGGATAAAAAGGCTCACTCCGCTCAACGGGATCTTGTTCATCAATCTGGTTCCGGTCACGACGTTTGCCTTGATGGCGCTTCAAGGCTACGAAATCAGCATGTTCGAGTTTTACGGCACGTTGCTGGTCATTTTTGCCCTGATCCGCAACAACCATTTTCAGCGAAAACAGCTCCGATACGGGAAAAGGCCGGAAAAAACCAAGCGGGCCGGGGTACCGACTGCGTGATTCATCTATCGGGACGATCAGCCGAAAAAACAACGGGATTCGCGAGAGCATGCCCTGCCCTTCGCGAATCCCTGTTTCTGCCAATCAGCTATCCTGTTTTCGCCTCGCCGCCGCTCATCGCTTCTGTATATGCTGCAAGCTGTTTTGCAAGACCTGCTGGAATGGCTCAGCGACGATTTTTCTCCAACTGAGCACTTCTGGCCACTCCCTTTGCGGCTCGTCCACCCCGATATACACCAAAACTTTCGGATCGTCACTGGGCGCAAATCCGATCACGGAAACAACGTACTTTCCGGTTGCGTTCCCCTGCTGATCGGTCTTCTCTATCACACTAGGCTTTCCCGCTACCGAATAATCTTCCTGCGCAAGACGAAGGCCAACTCCGGAGCCGTGAACGCGGTTGACCACAGAGTCCAATATGTCGCGAACTTTTTCCGCCGTTTCCTCCGAGACGACCTGGCGGATCATGTAACGGCTGTTCTCCCCCGCTCCCGCCTGTTTAAACAGATGCGGCTGCATCAGTTTTCCGCCATTGGCGATCGCCCCCACCGCAGCAACCTGTTGCAGAGGAGTAACCGCACCGCCCAGCCCCGTGGCCGCCAAAGCTACCTGGCGCGGCTCGTCCAGCTTGGGAAGCTGCCCCGCCTCTTCATCTGCCACCCCTGCCCCAGTTTTTTGCCCGAAGCCAAATCGCTGCAAATATTGTTGCATCGTCTCCCGCTGCAATCGTTCGTGGGCAAGCTTGGCGAATGCCACATTCGAGGAACGAAGAACTCCTTCCAGATAGGTGATTTTCCCCCAGCCGATGCCGTTGTTGAAATCTTTGATCGGTTCGCCCGGAATATCGGTGTACGTCCCGGATTCGTAAATTTCGCGCGGATCAAACTTGCCTTCCTGTATCGCTGCCGCCAGCGTCACAATCTGATAGGCCGCGCCGGGGTCAGGCATTGCTTTTACCGCGCCGTCAAAACGACTTTCGCTTTCATCCTTCCCCCGACTGCCTATCCCCAAAATCTCGCCGCTGTTCGGGTCGGCGACGATGACTGTCACGCTTTTCGGACGAACAGCTTCGTGCGTCTGCGCGAGCGCCTTTTCCACATACGACTGGATTTGCGAGTCGATCGTCAGCACAAGGTCTGTCTCCGTCGCTCCCGCAGCCGGCCGACTCTCGCCCTCTGTCTTCTGGCTACCGGGAGGGGATGGAGCTTGTGACGGGGGCAGAAACGGAGAAGCGAGCCACACCGCTGCCAAAAAAGCAGCGATCCCTCCGATAGCTTTGCGGGACGTTGTCCGTCCTTTCCGCTTTTCGAGCAGCGCCTTGTCCTGGCGAAGCTGACGAATGATGTCGCGCTGCTTGTCCTCCTCCATGCTGAGCCTCGGAAATGATTGCAGCAGCCTGCTAATCTCTTTTTCTTCAGAAGATGACGTCATGTAGCTGGACCTCCTTGCCGCGATTGCGCATTCGTTTTTGCAGCTCTTTGACTGCCCGGTGCAGCGTGGTGCTCACTTTTGCTTCGCTCCACCCCAAAATTTCGGCTGTCTCCTCCGTCGATACGCCTTCGATCAGGCGCAAGATCAAAACTTCGCGATACGTCCTTTTGAGCTGGTTCATCGTCTGGTACACCTCTTGTAGCTGCTCCTTTAACACCAATGCTTTCTCCGGCGTGCGCTCCCTGGAACGGAGAAACCGGAGGATCGACTCCGGGAACCAGTCGATCATTTTTTGCTTGCGCAGATGGTCGATCGCCGTGTGCCGCGCGATCGCAAGCAGCCACGTCCTGGGCTGCGCCCTGCCTTCATAGCCGGACAAGGCTTTCAGCGCCTTCGTGAATACTTCCTGAACCAAATCCTCCACGTCTCTTCGGCCTGTAAAATAGGCCAGGTACTGGTACACATCGTTGCCGTATCGTAGAAACCATTGCTCGATTCTGTCATCCGGCTCCATTGCTTCGCTCCTTCATCTAACGTTGTTCTTATTGATTAGACGAAAAAATAAAATTTGCTTACATTTTTTGCGCAAAAAAAGAAAAAGCCGCCAGCTCCACAGCCAGGCGGCCTTGCTCGATCTCTTATTTTATTTCGTTCAAGCGCTCTTCCAAACGGTCCCACGTCTCCGTGATGCCTTGCAGCATGCCCATGTCCATGACCGTCTTGAGCGCCTCTGCGGACGCGTATTCCGCCCGGTTGACCAGCTTCGTTTTGCCGTCCACGTCGATAAATTCCAGCGTGACCTCTGTCGACGGCAGCGACTCGTCCACGCTTCCTTCTGCATCGGAGAAGTAGTCGACGTAGACGATCTTGTTCGGCTCGTCGATCTCCTTGTACACGCCTTTGCCCCACGATTCCCTGCCGTAATACTCGCCCTGGCTCTGATCGGCCACTTCATGCAGTAATGCCAGACGCCTTCCGGGCGAAAATCAATGTGGCAAACCGGAACCTCCCAGCCTCTCGGTCCCCACCAGCGCTTGAGATGCTCCGACTCTTTAAACATCTGGAACACAAGCTCGCGCGGTGCGTCGAAAACACGCTCCAGCACCAGTACGCGATCTCCTTCTACTCTCGACACCATTGCGTTTCTGGACATGACGATTCCTCCTCGTTTTTGTACACTCTAGAATTTTTCCTTGTTCTGCAATTCCCGCAAGTAGTCTTCCAGATTGTCGTACCTTTGTTCCATGATGCGCTGGAATGATTTTACCCAGGCATCGAGCGCCTGGAACGGTTCCGGCCGCAGTCGGTAAATCCGGCGGTTCGCCTCGGCTTTGGCTTCCACAATTCCGTTGTCGCTCAACACCTTCAAGTGCTTCGAGGCTTGGGGCTGGCGAAGTCCGAGCCGATCGGCAATCTCGCCCACAGTCAAAGGACCGTCGCGCAAAAGCTCTACGATCTGCAGACGATTCGGTTCAGCCAAAGTGCCCAGCGTTGTCATGCCCATGTCCGGATTGTTCCCTGACATGTCATTCACCTCATTACATGATGATTTCTCGGTATTTTCTCATCTCCATTGCCACTCCGGTCATCTGTCTGTTATCCACAATATACGCGATAGGGAATATTCTCGTAAAGGAATATTTTAAAAAAGGAAACGCTCGTCTGTCCAACAGTCTTCCCAAAAAAAAGAAGCCGGAAGAAACATTGCGTTTTTTTCCCGCTTCTACTGTGCCGAGCGCATGGTTATTGCTTTTTCAGCAACATCGCCCCGATCTCCCCAAGCAGCATTTCCTTGCCGATTGGGCCAAACGCTTTGATGTTGAACGTTTCGTTCGTCACTTCATAAAGATGGCCTTGTTGAACGGCTTTGTTGCTGTTCCAAACCGGGCTCTTTTTCAGCTCTGCGTAAACCTCATCCGCTTTGCCGCCGAAGTTGACGAGGAACAGATGGTCCGGCTGAAACTTCGACAGTCCTTCCAGCTCGACCATTTCCATTGTTTTATCGGCAGGTGTTCCCGCTGCCGGCTTTAAGCCGAGATCCGAGAACAGGATGTCCGCATAGCCGTAGTTTCCGTACACGCGGAACAGTTTCGGCGTTACAGCGAGGAACATGAAGCTCTGGTCGCCGTATGTCTGCTTGAGCTGCTCGCGCATTGTTTTCGTCTTCTCGTCGTAGCCAGCCAGCCATTTGTTCACATCTTCTTCCTGTCCGAACAGGCGGCCGATTTCTTTAAACTTGTCCCGCCATTTGTCCATGTCTGTTTCCAGCACGACCGTTGGCGCGATTTTGGACATTTGCTCGTACAGCTTTTGCTGGCGGTTGTTCATAATAATCAGGTCTGGCTTTGTTTCCACTACCGCCTCCAGATTGATGGAGTCATCCCACATCCAGCCAACCGGTTTTACATCTGTCAACTTGTCCGCTATGTGGGACATGATCTTTGTTTTGTATGTATTCGCCGTTGCCACCGGCTTGTGTCCCAAAATCAAAAGTTCCTCGGCTGCCCCCGACACGTCTGCAATCCGTTTCGGCTCCGCCGGAATCGTCACTTCCCCCATCAGATGCTTGACGACGCGTGTCTTTGGCTGCGTATCTGCTTCCGATGCGGTTTGGCTTGTGCCACAACCCGCCAATACGGCTACGGCAACCAAGCAGGCCAGTGCGATTCGTGCTGTTTTTTTCATGCGTTCATTTCTCCTTGCTCCATGGTGTTTGGTGTAAACTATTTTCATGATAATAATTCTCATTATCAGTTGCAGAGTAGATAATCACATATTCGAACGCTTATGTCAATGATTTTTATTTACGTCGTGCATATAAAATAAGAAAAACAGTCAGGGAAAAACGCCCTGACTGTCCTTTTTTGCGCTAGAGGATATCCGAAAGTTTGTATTCATAG
>NZ_JBYSWV010000044.1:0-38830 GCF_058781555.1 Brevibacillus sp. FW306-2-1A-C05A | reverse complement strand
AAATTTTTCAGCATAGACGAAAATTCTGCAGGTCTGCCCATTTTTCCAAAGCCATCACATCACGACATTGAAACCAACCACAGGCCATATAAATCTGTTGTCTTTTTCTCGAAAATGGAATTATGCAAAGTGCTCAAATAGCAACTTGTATCATTTCAAGTTGAAAAGAGCCAATATCTTTTACATTAATGGAGATGTTTTCGATAAATTCATCATTCTCATGTTCTTTTTTTTGACTTAAACCTAACAAGACAAGTTGGATCATTTATCAATCTCAAGTTCAGGTGTGTATTGGAGGGTTATCCCGAATTCAGGATTTGAATACTCTTTATATTTGGGGGTATCAGTTTCCTCTGGATTTGAAGGTGAGCAGCCAAGGATGCCCAAAGTAATAGCTAAGAACAAACCTGGTTTTAGCTTAAGCAAGCAAATTCGTCTTCAGCGATAGTATAGGGATATTCTACCATCTAGGCTGTGGTTAAGGGAATCAACCAAACAGGTATGGAGATAATTCCAGAAGCGAAACCCGCTCGTAGCCAATCACCCGGCTGCCTTCATATGTAAATGCGTGCTCGACAGGCTCGTCGTTTTCCAACATATACGGTAAAAAACGCGGGACATTTTCCGCAATTCCTTCGTTGTCCGGGTGCAAGATCCAGTCCAGCGTCACCCAGTCCAGAATGCCTTCCTCTACCCGCCGGGGCGTGACAAAACGTTCCCAAGCGTGCGGCAGCTCCGCCACGAAGGCGTACATCCCGCCGATCACCTTCCCGTCGAGCTTCCACGAGACGATTCCTTTGTAGCGGGCGAAGGTCAACGAAATGCCTGTTTCTTCGAATACCTCGCGGAGAACGCAGGCAAGTGGCGACTCGTTTGGCGCGAGCTTGCCGCCGACGCCATTCCAGCGGCCCATTAATGGCGGTTTGCGCCGATTCAACAGCAGAAACTCGTTTTGATGCATAAGAAAACAGATTGTGTATGTATACATGGGAATCCTTTCTGATATGGCGATATGGACAGCCCTCAAATATCTCGAGAGAGTCGCACCATATCCGTCAACAGAATGCCGTTTTCGTAGATCGATTCTTCGTAATGTCTGAGAAAAAAGTCGCGGTCAATCCAGGTCATGCGAAACCCGCATTTTTGGTAAAGGGCGAGCTGATTCAGGCTGGAATTGCCTGTGCCGACCTCGATCGTTTTGTATCCGGACGCCTTTGCCACCTCGATGGCGTGCAAAACGAGTTGTTTGCCGATGCCTTTTCCTTGATGAGCTTCATCCACCGCAATATTGACCAGCTCGATCGTGTCCGGGCGGGTAGGGATCAGGACGTAGACCCCGACGACGGCCGCGTCCTGGACGGCGACATAGCACTGCCCCCTTTTCAGGTAGTCTTCCACCAATTTTGGCGAAGGATCTGCAAGCAATAGCAGGGGCATGGGGGCCTCCTCGTGCGGAGCCAGCTTTCTGATTTCCATTTTGTTCTCTCCTTTTGGCTGGGGTTTAGTCTGCTTTTGCAGCACAGACCTGCCAGCTTCCAGCCGTTGCTTGCTATTGGCAAGCTTTGTATTTGTGCTATTATAACAATCGTTAAAAAAGTTTGCAAAATGTGCTAATCGCGATACGGATACGGGCGAGCTGGTAAAATATGTACAGTCACGATGCGATGCGAAGGAGCAAGTATACCACACCAGTCGCATCACCGGGCGAACAAGCAACCTGACGAGCAGCAGGAACAAAAATGGAGGCGATTGCGATGGAAAACAGTGTGAAAGTAGCAGGAAAATCAATCGAGCAGTGGAAGCGGGAGTATCCGTTATTGTCCGAAATGATGGCGACGAAAGAAGTATTTTGGACAAATCCGGGCTATGCCCCCATCGCCCGTGCGGCTCTGTCGGTTACGGCCGATGAGGTGCGCGAGGCGGAGGAACGTTTGCGCCGATTCGCGCCTTTCATTCAACGCGCATTTCCGGAAACGGCCGAGGCAGGCGGACTGATCGAGTCGCCGCTCGTCTCCATCGGCAAAATGCAAAGCGAACTGGCGGCCCGCTTCGCACAAGAAATTCCGGGGCGGCTCCTGCTGAAGTGCGATAGCCACCTGCCAATCGCAGGCTCTATCAAGGCGAGAGGCGGCATCTACGAGGTTCTCGCCCATGCGGAGGAATTGGCCGACAAGCACGGTCTGCTGCCTGTTGACGGGGACTACGCCGTGTTTGCCTCTGATTCGTATCGCGAGTTGTTTTCCCGCTACTCCATCGCTGTAGGGTCGACGGGCAATCTCGGGCTGAGCATCGGTGTGATGAGCGCGAAGCTCGGCTTTCAGGTGACGGTACATATGTCCGCCGATGCGAAAGCGTGGAAAAAGGAGCTGCTCCGCGCTAAGGGCGTGCAGGTGCTCGAATACCAGTCCGACTACGGCAAAGCGGTGGAAGAGGGCAGAAAACAGGCGGAAGCCGATCCGCAGTGCTATTTTATTGACGATGAAAACTCCCAGCGGCTGTTTCTCGGCTACGCCGTGGCCGCTGAACGAGTGAAAAAGCAACTGGAGGAACAGCAGGTTGTGGTCGACAGCGAGCATCCGCTCTTTGTGTACTTGCCGTGCGGGGTAGGCGGCGGCCCGGGCGGCGTCGCCTACGGCTTGAAGCTCGTCTACGGCGATCACGTCCACTGCTTTTTTGCGGAGCCGACACATTCGCCTTGTATGCTGCTCGGCCTGATGACTGGCCTGCATGACCAGGTAGCCGTGCAAGACTTTGGCATCGACAACAGGACAGAAGCGGACGGACTGGCCGTGGGGCGTCCTTCCCGTTTCGTCGGCAAGGTGATGGAATCGCTGCTCAGCGGCGTTTACACTGTGGCTGACGAGGAGTTGTACCGGCTGCTGCGGGCGCTGCGCGACAGCGAGTCTGTGCGGCTGGAGCCGTCTGCTCTCGCTGGCATGCCGGGGCCAGTCCGCCTGCTTTCGACCGAGGCGGGGCAGCGCTACATCGAGCAGCAAGGGCTTGCCGACAAACTGGCAAACGCGACCCATATCGTCTGGGCGACCGGAGGCAGCATGGTTCCGGCGCACATCCAGGAAGCGTATTATGCCAAAGGCATGCAGTACGACCAACGCAACATCTAGTCGCGCAACAGAGCGCCGTCGGTCTGGGGGATCGGCGGCGTTTCTTTTTGAGTTTTTTTAGCTGCAAGTTTGTAGAAAAAAGTATAAACTTAAAAAGAAAAAACGAAGAGGCTCTCGTATATAATTTTTTCTCGGCGCTTCTTTCCGCAAAGGACCAATAGCCCAGGAAGTGTGGAAGATTCATCTTTTTGCGGCTGTCTACCCAGTTCGATAAGAAAATCTCTTTTTTCGAATTTCATAGAAAAAATTATGCTATTACCTAAAAAAATATACATGCAAGTAAAATGAGGGCTAACAAGCCGCAACGCCAGCATGGACGAAAGGAGCGGGAAGCATGGGGAAATACGGGGAGGAATTAAAGCGTTACATTCCGATTGCGGACGCCATGGCCCAGACTTTCGGGAAGAACTGCGAGGTTGTAATTCACGATTTAAGCTCGCCGCAATCTTCGGTTATTTACGCAGCCAACAACCATGTAACAGGAAGGGCTATCGGCCAGTCGTTTCATCAGCTCATCACACAGGTGCTTTTGTCCCAAAAGCTGCAAAATGACGTCGTAGCCAATTACCGGACCGAGACGGAGGACGGGCGGACGATCAAGTCGACGACTGCCCTGATCCGCAATGCCGAAGGGGAAGCGATCGGCGCTTTTTGCATCAACATCGACATCCATCCGCTTGTCAGCACACGGGAGTTTATCGAGGACTTCATCCGCATGGGCGGGGAGCCGCTGGAGCGCGAAGGAGCGGAAGTTGTGCAAAACGTGTGGGAGATCGTGGAAAAGCTGATTGCCCAGACGATCTCCGAGAAAGACGTGGAGAAAATCGACAAAAACGAAAAGCTGCAAATCGTCCAGTTCATGGACCAAAAAGGCGTGTTTTTAATTAAAGGCGCACTGGAGAAGGTGGCGGCCGAATTGAAAATTTCCAAGGTGACGTTGTACAGCTATCTCGATGAGCTGCGCAAAAGCCAAAAGCCGGAGCAAGACTGACCCGATGAAGCTGATCGGAAATAGCGCGGACGAACTGGTCACGCCGCTCTGCCCAGTGTTCTGAACCGCATGGAGTACAAGTTGCTACAGAGGCAGTCGCTCTAATGCAGAAGGGGCTGCTCTCCGGCCTGCGATCAAGCCGCATACGATGTTCGGATATTGCCCACAGGCAGATCGCGATTGCCGAGCGGCGGGAATAACCGTGGCACAGCTCGGTGAAGGCATGGCCGCCCTTGAGCTGACAGACATTTTTATCGCGAAGAAAATCACCGGGAAGCAAAAGCTGGCAAGGCTTGCGACGCATGCCGCTTCGCGGTTTTTACGCCCGGGGGCAGGACTCTTGGCCCGGATTGTCGAATGATGTTAAGGCTTGGGAAGGCCAGGCAAACATGTCCGTCCGCACATCATGCGGCGGTTTTTTCTACTTTTCCAAAACAATCGCCATTTTCTCGCCGGTTGTTGATTAACGACCGCCCATTTTTGGCGAGAATGGGATGGTGAAGGAGGGGTGAGGATGGAGCAAGTTCTTCAACTCGTAAAAGATTACTGGCCCGTCGCGGTTTGTATCATCGTGGTGATTTTGGCGGCACAATGGGTCGTGCGCAGCCTGATCCGGATCATTTCGCTCGCTGCCATTATCGGCGTGGTGCTGGTGCTGTTTTTCCAGTTCAGCCCGGAGGAAGTCATTCAGATGGGGCGGCAAGCGGTGGTGGCAACCCAGGAAGTGGTGGACAAGACGATCACCCCTGTGCTGGACAGCGAACTGAAGGATGCCGACATTACGTTTCAGCCGGATGGCAGCTATGAAGTCAAGACGGCCAGCATTCGCATCGTGGGCAAAAAGGGAGAGACGAAGGCTACTGTCTACTACAAGGACGAAAAATGGGAAGTAGACATCGGCCAACTCGGCAAGCTGTTCCAGGACAGACTGGGCAAAGCGGAACAAGAAACGACGACGATGTAAAAAAACGCATGAACCTGTAGCGGTTCGATGCGTTTTTTTATGGGCTGCTGGAGCAGGAGAAGACGTCTTTTGCGCCACGAGCGGAAAAGCTGTCCGTACGCCGCTCTCCGCTCGCGTCGAAATCTTCGATGCGATCAGCTTTTCCACCAATAGCCGCTCCAGTAGATCACGCCACTGATGACAACGAGGGAAAGAAAAAAGACAAGGCGAGTTCGCCATGCCCATCGCAGGCTCCAAAAGCACCTCCGCCCCCGCCCAGGCAAACAGCAAAACCGCTACCAACACGTTGGAGACTACAGCCAAAATTTTTTCCCTCCTGTGCAAGCAGACTTGTTCTCTCGGATATCCGATTGGAAGATACTGGAGGTTTCGGCGTAGCGGGAAAATCGGCGCCATGCAGGCTTCGACTTCGGCGCGCAGCACACGGTCACGCCTGTTGCTGCATCCCGGCTCATTCAAGCTTCTCGCCGCATGATAAACTCTTCAACCTCGCTGCCGCGCGCAGCGGAAAACCCTTTGTCCTCCCCAACGGTCTGAAAACCGCACTTTTGCAGGACGCGAATCGAGCCGACATTGTCCTTGGCGACGCGGGCGTAGACGGGACGAGCGGGGATGAGCTGCAAAAATGTTTGCAGCGCCGTCGTCGCGATGCCCTTGCCCCAGTATTCCGTTCCGAGCCAGTAGCCGACGGAAGGATGGCCGAATTGCTCGAAGTGCACGATGTAACCAGCGATCTTTTCATCCGCAAGCACGGTCATTTTGTGAATGGAGGCATCTGCCAACAGCTTGTTCCAATGCGTTGCAAACGGTTCGCGGTCGCTCGGGTTCTTGGCCGTGAAGGCGGCCATGCGGTTTGCTTCCGGGTCAAGCTGTTGGGCGTAAAATGTGGGCAAATCGTCTGCTGTTGTCGGACGTAAACGAATGTGGCTCAAGGCAAAAGTCCTCCGATTCATTTGTCGGCTGTTTGGTTGAGAGGAAAGCCAGCTTGCTTCATCATGTCACGATCTGGACATGCTGGCAAGCTACAGAAAAAGGCCAACCGGAATATCAGCGGTTGGCCTTGCCAATGGGTGGGATGAATCAGGTGCGGCAGGCGGCTCAGGCCTTGTCCGACAATACGGGTGGCACGCGCAGCAACGTTGCTTGCTCGTAAGCGTAAGCCAGACGAAGCAGCACCGACTCGGTGAAGGCCAGTCCGGTCAGCGTGATCCCGAAAGGCTTTCCTTCCGACGTGTAGCCCGCAGGTACTGTAATGGACGGATAGCCCGCTTTGGCAGGAATGGCGTAGCCTGTGCTGCCGGGGAAGAGCAGGGCGTCCAGCGCGTGTTCGCTGACGGCGGCATCAATCCCTTGGCGCTGCGACATTTCGAGATCGTACAGCCGCTGGCGCAAATAGGCCGGCTCGGTCAACGTGCCGCTCGTCTCTTCCGACTGCTCCAGAATGTCTTGTCCGTAGCGAAGCGCTCTTGCTTCGTGCTCGCGATTAAAGGCGATAATGTCCTTCAAGGTGCGAAGCGGATAGGTTGGCGCAAAGTTTTTCAAATACGCCTGGATGCCTGCTTTAAACTCGTGCATCAAAACGTGGGAGCTCCACTCCGCGTCTTCTGTCGGGATGCGGACAGGATCAATCAGCGTCGCGCCAGCCTCTCGCAGTTGCGAAAGAGCCGCTTCGTAAAGCGCGACTTCTTCCTCAGAGCATTTTGCCAGAAAGCGGGAGCGGACGACGCCAATTCGCGCGCCTTGCAGACCGTTCGCATCCAGGAAGGGGAGGTAATCGCGCTGCGCGATGCCAACGCTTTTTTCCGTCGCCGGGTCTTTGGGATCGACTCCTGCGAGAGCGCCCAGCAAAATCGCTGCGTCGGTGACGCTTCTGGTCATCGGCCCGGCCGTGTCCTGGCTGTGGGAAATCGGAATAATGCCGCGGCGGCTAATGAGGCCGACCGTTGGTTTGATCCCGACCAGCGAATTTTTTTCCGCAGGGTGCAGGATGGAGCCGGATGTTTCCGTTCCGACCGCCGCGACGGCGAAGCCTGCCGCAATGCCTGCCCCCGAGCCTGAACTGGAGCCGCCTACATCAAACGTGCCGGGGCCGTACGGATTGCGGACTTGTCCGCCGCGCGAGCTGTAGCCGTTTGGCATCAGGTCGGCCATGAAGTTCGCCCACTCGGTCAGGTTGGTTTTGCCCAAAATGACGGCTCCCGCTTCCCGCAGCCGCGCCGCGACAAAGGAGTCGGCCGCCGCGTAGGAATCGGCCAGTGCCAGCGAGCCGGCTGTCGTGTGCATATTGTCTTTGGTCGCGATGTTGTCCTTGATGAGAACGGGGATGCCGTGCAGCGGGCCGCGACTGCCCGAGACGGCGCGCTCCCGGTCGAGTGCTTCGGCAATGAACAGGGCGTCCGGATTGATTTCGCTGATCGCGTTGATATAAGGCCCCTGTTTGTCGTAGGCCGCGATTCGCTCCAAAAAGGAAAGCGTCAGCTCCCTCGAGGTGGTTTTTCCTTCTTCCATTGCTGCTTGCCATTCGAGAATGCTTGCTTCATAATTTGGTGACACGAGTTTTCACCTTTTTCTGATGGATTTGACCATTCTTATTTTACCAAAAGCAGGGAAGCGGGAAAATGGCAGAGAAACAGAAGCGGGTGTAACGGGTAGCGCCCGCAAACCAAAAAGAAGACAGGAGTTCTTGGGCATGACGATTCAGGCTGTGCTTTTTGATTTGGACGGCACTTTGCTGGACCGCGACACGTCTCTTCTGCGATTCGTACACGATCAGTACGAGCGAATTGGCGCGCTGCAGCTTGTCCAAAAGGATGTCTTTTGCGAGCGTTTTATCGAGCTGGACCAGCACGGGTATGTATGGAAAGACAAAGTGTACGAGCAGCTTGTCGCGGAGTTCGCCATTCCCGATCTGGACGCTTCGTTTTTGCTGCAAGACTATATCAGCCAGTTTCCGCAACATTGCATTGCTTTTCCTCATCTGCACGAGACGCTTGGACAACTGCAACAGCAGGGCATCAAGCTCGGGCTGATCTCAAACGGGTTTGGACAGTTCCAGTACGCCAATTTGCAGGCGCTCGGCATCGCGCATTTTTTCGAGGCGGTACTGATTTCGGAATGGGAAGGATTGCGCAAGCCCGACCCGGCGATTTTTCAACGGGCGCTATCCAAGCTGCGCGTACCGCCGGAGCAAGCGATATACGTGGGCGATCATCCGGAAAACGACGTGCGTGCCAGCCGAGCCGTCGGGATGAAAGCGGTCTGGAAGCGCAGCGATCAGTTTGCTGCGGCTGCCGAGGCGGACGCCGTCATTGCCGATCTGGCGGAAGTGATCGGAATCGCGCTCCCGGCTGTTCAGCTTCGGCGGCAGGCGAGCCGGGACCTGGACTTTATTTGACAATTGGCGTTGTTGCGCCGTTTGCCCAGTCCAGAATGAACGGAGCCTGATGAGGATTCAGGCTGTCCGGTACTCTCTTCATTGGGATGGACGGTGCCTGTGTAGTCGGTGACATGAAAAATGAGCTGAACGCTAAACACCTTGTCCCCATTGGCGTACTGGGCAAAACCGTTTTTCCCGGAGTAGATGCCAAACAGTTGCATTGCTTTGACGATGAGGTTCGTTTCCTCAAGCACTTCGCGGTGGATCGTCTCCGCAAACGTCTCGCCGATTTCCAACAGGCCGCCGGGAATGCCCCATATCCGGTTGTATTTTTGCTGCAACAAAATGCGTCCCTGGTCGTCTTCCAAAATAGCGCCGCAGCCTACTGTCAACAACGTCTCGTGACCGATGAGCTTGCGCATGGTCGAAATATAGTTATTCATGGGCGTTTCCTCCGCTTATCAGCTTGAGCGCATCGCTCGCCACGCGTCGAAAATCAGCGTCAGGCCGCAGATGAGGGTGCTGAGCAAGCCGATCAGCTTCACGGCAAGCCGCACAGGCTCGGGCTTGATCCCCAGATCGAACAGGAAATTATAGTCGATCTCGTAGTTGACGAAAACAAGTCCGACCAAAAAACCGATGACGATACTTATCTTCTTTTCCATAGCACCTCCCAAGCAAAAAGAACGAAATGTAGCAAAAGGATGAGATTTCCATTTTTGCGAACACTTTGTTTATTATGAAGGAGATTGCGTTTGGAGACAACCGAAAAGATCGGCTGAATCAAGGTGCATTTCGAAACGACAGCATCTTATTTATCCGCACCGGGACGAGAGGCGCAAAAAAACAAGCTGACTACCACAAGGGACAGTCAGCTTGCTTTGTTTTTCGTTTGCTTATGCGTTCGCTCCGGCAGCTTGCAGCTTCGCTTTTTCTTCTTCGACGAAGCGGTTGCGCGGATGCTCGCGGCATTCGTCGGAGCAGGAACGCTTGTATTTTTGCTCGCATTCCGGGCAGCAGAAGTGCTGCTTGTTGCAGAAAGGATTGGCGCAGTTCACGTAGCGGTCTTCGACAGTACCGCAGTAGTAGCAGCGGCCGATCACCACGTCTTCTTCGGTGTGGTTGATCGGTACGGAGATGCGCTCGTCGAACACGTAGCATTTTCCGTCCCACAGGCGGCCTTTTACTTCCGGATCTTTTCCGTAGGTGACGATTCCGCCGTGGAGCTGGTACACATCTTTAAAGCCTTGTTCCAGCAGCACGCCGGTCAGCTTTTCGCAGCGAATGCCGCCTGTGCAGTAGGTGAGGACTTTTTTGTCCTTGAACTGGCTCATGTTTTTCGCGATCCACTCAGGAAACTCGCGGGAGGAATCGACTTCCGGACGGATCGCGCCGCGGAAGTGACCGAGGTCGTATTCATAGTAGTTGCGGCCGTCGAGGATCACGACGTCCTCTTGCTGCATCATTTCGTAAAATTCTTTCGGGCTCAAGTATTTTCCTGTTTTGACGTTCGGGTCGACATCTTTTTCCAGGCGCCAGGTCACCAGCTCTTTTTTCGCGCGAACGAACATTTTTTTGAACGCGTGCCCGTCCGCCTCATCTATTTTAAACCACATGTCGGCAAAACGCGGGTCTTTTCTCACATACTCCATGTAGGCGTCTGTCTGCTCGATGGTGCCGGATACGGTTCCGTTGATGCCCTCGGGAGCGACGATAATCCGTCCCTTCAGTCCAATCTCCTTGCAAAATTGCAAGTGTTCAGCAGCATACTCCTCATAGTTGTCCACTGGAGTGTACTTGTAGTAAAGCAAAATACGGTATGGTTTTTGTACTTGCAAGGTACAATTCCACCTTTCTTGTTCAATTGTAGTTTATGACGCAACGGTGATTATATCACAACTCGCCAGCAAAAGCGTAGAAAAAGAAAGGAATTTGTGAGCTTTCTATGAAAATGTGCAAAATAGTAGTGAAAAAGCGGCGAACTTGCTGGATGCAGGTTCATCTTGTACACTATGGAAGGACATTAGCTGTAGAGGCGATAGACGAGGAGAGACTTGGATGAATACGACAAATGAGCGCCTGGTTGCCCAGGTGAAACTTAAAAAACTGCACCCGGATGCCGTCATTCCGCAATACGCGCGCGCGATGGACGCCGGATTCGATCTGGTAGCGGTAGAAGATACGATTATCGCTCCGGGGGAGTCTGCCAAAATTCCGACCGGACTGGCTTTTGCCTTGCCGGAAGGGTTCGAGCTGCAAGTGCGCCCGCGTTCCGGGATAGGCGCGAAGACAAAGCTGCGCCTGTCGAATGCGCCGGGGACGGTCGATGCGGGGTATCGCGGAGAGGTGTGCGTGTTGATGGACAACATCCGCATTCCTTCTGGCAAGCTCGGCAAAGTGTGTCTGGATGCAGGCGAAAAACAGGTGGAGGTGGCTGAGGAAGTCGACGCGCACAGCTACTTCATTAAAAAAGGCGACCGGATCGCGCAAGGTGTGATCGGTCTGGTGCCTGTCGCCCGCTTCGAGGTTGTCGACGAGTTGGATGAGACGGAAAGAGGAGCGGGAGGCTTCGGCAGCAGCGGGATCAACGGCTAGGCCGATCTGCCCAACAAAGAAAAGACCCCTGGGAAGCAGCGTGTGCAGAAACAAACGGCACATCGCGGGCAGATCAGGGGTCTTTTCGCTGTACGCTCGCTGCAACGAGCAAGCTGCTTTTACACTTTGGCCGCAAGGAAGCGGTCGATCCGGCTGATGTCCTCCTCCGTGAGCGAACGGCCGTCGGCTTTGACGAACACGCACGGACCGTAGACCCAGTCCAAATAGCCGTCCGAGGTGATCGGGAAGTTGTTCCCCAACACGCCGCGCCCATCTTCATTCACGATCAAGGAAATTCCTTCCAGATGATCGTCGGCCACCACTTCAAAGTCGCCGTCCACCAGGTCGCTCAAGGAGCTGGTATCGGCAATGTCGAGCTTTTCCGCCTGTTCATGCGGACGTTTTACATAGACGGTAATCACGTTCCTTCACTCCTTTGTCCCTTCATCATAACCGAAAGCGAAAAAATGCGCGAGACGGATGTCAACGCTTCTGTTGGTTATGCTATGGGTTAGCTGCTACACCAACCAATGCCGAGGGGAATTGCCGCATGGATTTAGTGAATGGCAAACTGTATTGGTCGCATACTTTTCCCAACCCGCCACGCTATCCTGCCATTTCGGACGATTTGCGCTGTGATGTGGTGATCGTCGGCGGAGGCAGCAGTTGTGCCAACACAGGGCTGCTGCAGTTCGCCAATGACAAGTTGCTTGCCGCCAGCATCCATTCTTTTGGCGAGGAACAGGGCGTCCGTTTTTTTATGTTATTTTGGTAGATTGGATATTTTAGGTATACTATTTCAAGCCAGACAAGAATGGGTCGACTCCTTATACGGTTTTGAAAAAAATGAACGTGGGGGTTTGTTTATGAATAAATATTCGTGGACATTGCTCGGCGTCGTCATCGTGGCCGGAATTTCGTTGGCTACGTGGCGAATGCCATGAACCAAGGCGACAAGGAAGCGCTGGCTGCTACAAAAAGATGGAACAGGCCCGTAACAAAGACAGCAAATTTTTCAGCAAATGAAAAAGCAACGTAAGCTTGTCCGGCTTTTCCATTCCGGGAGCTGTGCTGCCGGAAGCGGAGGAAATACGCTCCTATGACGGCCGTTCTATGCAGGATTGGCTATCTTCTACGGATGAGAAGCTCTCGTTCATCATGGAAGGTGGGGAGGCCAAAGGAATCGTCATCGCGACCGATACAGAGCCGATCCTGGCTGGCGGCGAGAAAAGTGGCCCGGAACTGTTTGCGCTTTACGAAAAAATCAAGGAAACGGGCCGCTACTTTTTTAGAGCTCCCGGCGCACACGCCGCTCGAAGCGCAAGAGGTCGTGCAACAGATTCAAGCGGCAGCAGACGACAGAACCGGGGAGTAAAGTTTATGAATAAATCAAATCCGCATTCATGGGGGATAGCGCCGGTTGCTGTCTTTTTTGTTTTGGACCAAAAATGCTCTGGGAAGCGGCGCGATACGTTTGCGCAAGGGAAAAATTCAATGGAGCGGTCGCCGCAACTGATGCGATAAAGATCATCTGCACGGCTGCCCGCGCTCACCTCGCCCGCCCATGGGGCATAAAGTGGATGGGAATATGATTGACAGCGATAAAAAGGCGGGTATAATCGTAAATAACTAAGTATTCCGAGTAAAATAGTATAGATTAAAAAACAGGGAGTGAAGGTTACCAGTATGAACACCACAAAGGGCAAGATCCATTCCAGCCTGCAACGCATCGGCATCGTCGCTTTGGCTATCGCTTTGGGCGGATGCTCCGCTGCGTCGACAGGAACGGGAACGAGCGGGACAGAGGCGGGGGGCAGCGCCCAGACTGTAGAGCTGCTCAATGTCTCCTACGACCCGACGAGAGAATTTTACCAGGAGGTTAACGCGGAATTTGCCCAGGAGTGGAAGGCAAAAACCGGACAATCGGTCACGATCAAGCAGTCTCACGGTGGTTCCGGCAAGCAGTCCCGCTCCGTCATCGACGGTCTGGAGGCGGATGTCGTCACATTGGCGCTCGCCTACGACATCGACGCCATTGCCGAGCGCGAGCTGATCCCGGCCGACTGGCAAAAGAAGCTTCCGGACAACAGCTCGCCGTACACCTCGACCATCGTTTTTCTGGTGCGCAAAGGTAATCCCAAGCAGATCAAGGATTGGGACGATCTGGTCAAACCGGGCATCTCGGTCATCACGCCGAATCCGAAAACGTCCGGGGGAGCCAGATGGAACTACCTCGCTGCCTGGGGCTATGCGCTCAAGAAAAACGGGGGCGACGAGGCGAAAGCACAGGAGTTCGTGGCAGCGCTGTTCAAAAATGTCCCGGTGCTCGATTCGGGCGCGCGCGGATCGACGACTACTTTTGTCGAGCGCGGCATTGGCGACGTGCTGATCGCCTGGGAAAACGAAGCGTATCTCGCGGTGAACGAGCTGGGCAAAGACAAATTCGAGATCGTCAATCCGTCTATCAGCATTTTGGCGGAGCCGCCTGTCACCGTCGTCGACAAGTACGCGGAAAAGCACAAGACTAAGGAAGTCGCCGAAGCGTACCTGCAATTCCTCTACACGAAAAAAGGCCAGGAAATCGCGGCGAAGCACTACTATCGTCCGCGCTCCGAAGAGGTGCTCAAGGCACATACACCTGCGTTTCCTGAAATCGAAATGTTCACAATAGACGAACTGTTCGGCGGTTGGACGAAGGCGCAGCAAATCCATTTCTCCGACCAGGGCGTCTTCGATCAGCTTTACAAACCGTAATCGCCCATAAACATATCTTGCCATCAGAGGAGTTAGCTCCATGAGAAAACTATTTTCGCGCAGGGGGTTTTTGCCGGGCTTCGGGATTACGATGGGCTACACCATTGTTTACTTGAGCCTCTTGGTGCTGATCCCCCTGTCCGTCCTGTTTTTAAAAGCTTCCACCTTGAGCTGGGAGCAGTTCGTAGGCACGATTCTCGATACGCGCGTGCTCGCCTCGATACGCGTCAGCATTCTCACTTCCTTTTTTGCCGCCTGTGTCAATGCGGTATTCGGCGTGCTGGTCGCTTGGGTGTTGACCCGCTACCAGTTTGCCGGAAAACGTATTATTGACGGCATTGTCGATCTTCCGTTTGCCTTGCCGACAGCGGTAGGCGGGATTGCGCTCACCTCGATCTACGCCGAAAACGGGTGGATCGGGCAGTATTTGGCGGAGTGGGGGATCAAAGTGGCGTACACGCCGATCGGCATTTGGGTGGCGTTGACGTTTATCGGTCTTCCGTTTGTCGTGCGGACGGTGCAGCCTGTTTTGCAGGACTGGGATTTGCAGATGGAGGAAGCAGCCGCGACGCTGGGGGCGACACGCTTTCGCACGTTTACCCGCGTCATCTTGCCCCATTTGCTCCCGGCGATCATCACCGGCTTTGCCCTCGCTTTTGCCCGAGCGCTCGGCGAGTACGGTTCTGTCGTCTTTATTTCCGGCAATATGCCGCTCAAGACAGAAATTGTGCCGCTGCTCATCATGACAAAGCTGGAGCAGTTCGACTACGCGGGCGCGACGGCGATCGCGACGGTCATGCTCGTCGCCTCGTTTGTCATGTTGCTGATAATTAACTACTTGCAATGGAGGATTAACAAATTCGATGCGGCACGATAGAGGGTGTGACCAATGAAGCATGTAACAGAGCCAGCCTACGTGCGCTGGAGCTTGATCGCAGTTGCTTTTCTGTTTCTCGGCCTGTTTCTCATCCTGCCGCTGATTGCCGTGTTCACCGAGGCGTTCAAGCAAGGGGCAGACGTGTTTTTCGCCGCTATTTCGGACCCGGAAACGCTGTCGGCGGTCAAACTGACGCTATTGGTCGCCGCGATCAGCGTGCCGTTGAACGTCACGTTTGGCATCGCTGCCGCGTGGGCGATCGCGAAGTTTTCGTTTCGCGGCAAAAATGTGCTGCTGACCCTGATTGACTTGCCGTTTGCGGTGTCGCCTGTCATCGCCGGGCTGATTTTCGTTCTTCTGTTCGGCAGCCAGGGAATTGCAGCGCCGTGGCTGGCTGCGCTTGACCTGAAAATCATCTTCGCCGTGCCGGGCATCGTGCTGGCGACGACTTTTGTGACGTTTCCGTTTGTCGCCCGCGAGCTGATTCCCGTGATGGAGGCGCAGGGCAAGGACGAAGAGGAAGCGGCCGTGTCGCTCGGGGCGAGCGGCTGGAAAACGTTTTGGCGCGTCACGATGCCGAATGTGAAGTGGGGCATTTTGTACGGCGTCATTCTCTGCAATGCCCGGGCGATGGGCGAATTTGGCGCTGTCTCGGTCGTTTCCGGCCATATTCGCGGCATGACCAACACGCTGCCTTTGCACGTGGAGATTTTGTACAACGAATACCAGTTCGCTGCGGCTTTCGCGGTCGCGACGCTTCTCGCTGTGTTGGCACTGGTTACGCTCGTTTTGAAAAGCGTGATTGAGTGGAAAACGGAGCGACAGTCCGAGGGGGAAGAGGAACATCACTTTGACGTGTCAGGAGAGAGGGCAGGATGAGCATTGAGGTTGTCAACATTACGAAGACATACAAAAACTTTACCGCGCTGCAAAATGTCAATTTGCACATACCCGAGGGCGAGCTGGTTGCGCTCTTGGGCCCGTCCGGCTCCGGCAAGACGACCTTGCTCCGGCTGATCGCCGGACTGGAGCAGTCGCAGCAGGGGCGCATCCTGTTCAACGGCGAGGACAATACGGACCGGGACGTGCGCGAGCGCCAGGTGGGCTTTGTGTTCCAGCATTACGCCCTGTTTCGGCACATGAACATTTTCGACAACATCGCTTTCGGTCTTACCGTCCGTCCCCGCAAAACAAGGCCGAGCAAAAGAGAGATTCACGAAAAAGTGCATTCCCTGCTCCGGCTGGTTCAATTGGAGGGGCTTGCCCATCGCTATCCTTCGCAGTTGTCCGGGGGACAGCGGCAGCGTGTCGCGCTGGCCAGAGCGCTTGCGGTGGAGCCGAAATTTTTGCTGCTGGATGAGCCGTTTGGCGCATTGGACACGAAAGTCAGGCAGGAGCTGCGGCGCTGGCTGCGCCATTTGCACGGAAAGCTCGGCTTGACGATTTTGTTTGTGACGCACGACCAGGAAGAGGCGATGGAGCTGGCAGACCGCGTCGTCGTCATGAACGAAGGCAGAGTGGAGCAGGTAGGCTCCCCCGAAGAAATTTACCACAAGCCCGCCAATCCGTTTGTCTACAGCTTCCTCGGCCGCGTCAATCTGTTCCACGGGCGGATTCAAAACGGGCGGATCAAGCTGGGGGAAGCGGAGTTCGAGGCGGAGCACGATGTCGGCGAGGGGCCAGCCGTCGGCTACATGCGTCCGCATGACGTGGAAGTGTCGCTGCATCCGCCAAAATCGTCCGCAGCGACAGCCGTTCAGGCGCAAACCGAGCGGATTACCTTGCTCGGGCCGATCGTCCGTCTGGAATTGAAGCGGCTGGATACGAAGGAAGTGTTTGAAGCGGAAATGAGCCGGCAGCGGTTTTTGGAACTGAACGTCGTCGAAGGCGGAACCGTGTACGTGACGCTGCACAACGTGTCCATTTTTGTGGACAACGCGCCAGCGATCAAGCCAACGCGGGCGTACGTCCCGCAGCAAGTGAGCATTTGAGCGGTAGTTGCGCGACAAAACGAATGCGAAACCGGCTTGCCCAAACAGGCAGGCCGGTTTTCGCTGGGAAGGGCACGGTTATTCGCCGCGTTGCTTGGAGCGCGTCTCTTCTTTGCCCACTGTTGTCGAAGAACGCGTCTGGGAAGGATTTTCTTTTTTGCCCATCTCGTTTTTGACTCCGTTGTGCTTGGACATCGTCACGACCTCTTTCTTCGTTAGGATGGACGTACAGTGGTAGCTTTCCCGCTTCCGCCGCAATCCATGTGGGGGAGTCCGTTTTGGCCGCGCTTCGCGGCATCTGCTTTTCTTTTGCAATATGAGGCTATCTCTGGTAAGATAAGTGTTTGAACGATTCAAAAAAGGCAGGTATTGCGACGATGATAAGCACTCAGAACGTGACGCTGCGCTACGGCAAACGCGCACTGTTTGAAGATGTATCCATTAAGTTTACCCCTGGTAACTGTTACGGCCTCATCGGTGCGAACGGTGCGGGGAAATCTACGTTTCTCAAGATCCTCTCCGGAGAGATCGAACCGACGAGCGGACACGTTTCGGTGACACCAGGCGAGCGTATCGCTGTGTTGAAGCAGAACCACTTCGAGTTTGACGAGTACGATGTACTGAAAACAGTCATTATGGGTCACAAGCGCCTGTACGAGATTATGGAAGAAAAAACGGCGCTCTACATGAAAGAAGACTTCTCCGAAGAGGACGGCAACCGCGCCTCTCAACTGGAAGGCGAGTTTGAAGAGCTGAACGGCTGGATGGCGGAAGCGGATGCGGCGAGCCTTTTGATCGGTCTGGGCATCCCGACCGACCTGCACGACAAGCTGATGAAAGACCTGTCCGGTACGGAAAAAGTACGGGTACTGCTCGCGCAAGCGCTGTTTGGCAACCCGCACATCCTGCTTTTGGATGAGCCGACAAACCACTTGGATATCGAGTCGATTCGCTGGCTGGAAAACTTCCTGGCCGATTATGAAAACACCGTCATCGTCGTTTCCCATGACCGTCACTTCCTGAACAAAGTGTGTACGCACATTGCGGATATCGACTTCGGCAAAATTCAAATGTACGTAGGGAACTACGACTTCTGGTACGAATCCAGCCAGCTCGCGCTGAAGATGGTTCGTGAGCAGAACAAGAAAAAAGAAGAAAAGATGAAGGAGCTCCAGGAGTTCATCGCGCGCTTCTCCGCGAATGCTTCCAAGTCGAAGCAAGCGACCTCGCGCAAAAAGCTGTTGGAGAAAATTACGCTGGAAGACATCCGTCCGTCCAGCCGCAAATATCCGTTCATCAACTTCAAGCCGGAGCGCGAGGCGGGCAAAAACTTGCTGGCGATCGAAGGCTTGAGCAAGACCGTAGAAGGCGAAAAGCTGTTTGAAAACCTCCATCTGGTCATCAACAAAGGCGACAAGGTAGCGTTTGTCGGACCAAACGAGCTGGCGAAAACGACCTTCTTCCAAATTTTGATGGGCGAAGTACAGCCGGACAGCGGCTCTTTTGAATGGGGCGTCACCACTTCCCGCGCGTACTTCCCGAAAGACAACGCAGAGTACTTCGACACCGATTTGAGCCTCGTGGATTGGCTGCGTCAATACTCCAAGGAGCAGGACGAGACGTTTATTCGCGGATTCCTCGGCCGCATGCTGTTCTCCGGCGACGAAGCGCTGAAAAAAGCGAACGTGCTGTCCGGGGGCGAAAAAGTTCGCTGCATGCTGTCCAAAATGATGCTGGCTGGCGCCAACGTGCTGATTATGGACGAACCGACGAACCACTTGGATCTGGAATCGATCACAGCGTTGAACAACGGCTTGATCGACTTTGAAGGAACACTGCTGTTCGTCTCCCACGACCATCAGTTCGTGCAAACCATCGCCAACCGGATCATCGAGTTCACTCCTAAGGGCGTTATCGACAAGATGATGACCTACGACGAGTACCTCGACAGCGAAGAGATCAAGCGCCTGCGCGAAGAGCACTACGCGTAAAAGCGACGGTTTCTTACGTTCACAGGAAAACGCAAAACCCGTGTCCTATGCACCATTCGTTGTGCCGGACACGGGTTTTTGGCGTGCGAAAAAGCAGACTGTTACGGGGCGGGCGGCTCGTCCTCCAACAACTCCACTTTGCTCAAAAACGACTCTTTGCTCGAAAAGATAACGCGTTCCTTGCGCGGAGCCGTAAAAAAGACGACGATGTACTGGTCGTCGATGTATTCGACGATTCCGCGTTTTTTCGGGCGTTCTCTCGTTTTCACAGGCTTGTTCAACCACTCATCCATGCAAATTCCCCCTACGTCTCTCTTTTGCCATTATACCAGCTTCCGCTTGCGGATACCCGATCGATTGCACTGTCATAGCGATGCGCAGCAGCAGTTGGTCATGGCCGTTTTCCGGGTTCAGCCCGGACAGCTCGCGGATGAGCGCCAGCCGGTACTTGATCGTATTTTTGTGGACGAACAACTGCGCGGCTGCTTCGGCATGATTGCCGTCCGCCTGCAAAAAGACTTGGAGCGTCTGCAAGAGCTGGCCGTTTTTCTCCCGGTCGTACTCCCTGATCCGGCCCAAGTATTCTCTAGCCAAAGAGGATGCTTCCGTGCCGGGCTGCTCCGCAAACAGGATGCGCTCCAGCCCGAGGTCGTGGAAGTCGACGACGACGGTGTTGGCCGCGGCGGATGCGGAACTGCCGCGCAGCGCCGTCCGAAAGCTGATTTGCGCCTCGCGGTAGCTCTGGACGATGCCTGCCCGTCCAGAATGAAAGCGGCCCAGCCCGACGAACACAGGCTGCTGCCAGGCAAACGAGCGCACGCCTTCGAGCACTTGCCGCATGCTGCCTACAGCCTCTGCGGTTTCTGCTGCGGTCGGCACGAGCAAAACGACGCGATTGTGCTGATCGAGCCCGAAGAGGATCGCCAGGTCGAGAGAAGACAGGAGAGGGCGGAGAGCTTCCAGCAAACCGTGATTTTCGGTCCAGTTTTCGATGCCTGTGCGCTCGTGCGGGGACACTCCCATGACGACGACGGTATAGTGGTCCGCGAGCTTCCAGCCGACCTCATCCGCTTTTCGCGTAAGCACGTCTTGCGCATGAATCTCGCCGCCGAGAAGAAGCTGCAAAAAATCGTTGCGGAAGCGCTGATACGTCTCGGCGACAGAGCGCATGCGCTCCATTTCCAGCGACAGCAAGGCCGCGCTTTGCTCGATGGCGACCTTTTCCCACGCGTGCAACTCCCGGTCCATTTGCCCCACAACAATCGCGCCCTGCACCTTCTGCTCGTGCAGCAGCCAGCGGATGGGATAGCCATTGGCGCTTTTGGCGAGCGGGTGCATGCCCAGATGGCGGGAAGCGGTTTGTCCAAACTTTTGGCCGATCTCCGAGTCGGCGGGGAATGCTTCGGGCGGCGACTCCCACTTCCATTTGCAGCCAGGCACTTGAATGGAGACGGGGGCTTGCAACAGGTCGTGCAGCAGTTCAGCCAGCTTGGAAACCGGATCTCCGGCGGTCAGGTGGCGATGAAACCGCTCGTAAATGGCGTGTGTGCGGTTGAGTTCGATGCGCTGTTTGTCGTTGATGTATTGCACGACGGGCACGATGACATCTGACCATGCTTTTTCCATCGGAAAAGACAGGATCGGCATTTGCCTGTTTTGCGCGTAGGCGAGGACGGCAGGGGGCAGGCTCTCGATGTAGCGGCCGAGCTTGATCGCAAGTCCCGGCGTTCCCGTCTCGACCAGTTCGTCGATCAGTCGGGTCAGCCCTTCCTCGCATGAATCTTTTTGCGTCAAAAACGGGAAGCCTGTCGTCAGCACAAATTCGCCGGGCCGCAGCCAGCGGTGCCCGTCGGGAGAGTCAAACGAAGTAACCCCGAGCAGCTCTCTGTCGAGAAACTCTTCCCCCGCCAGCACGGCGTTTTTTGCAAAGCCCCCAACCTGTATCAGTTCACGGACTGTTATCACGCTACTTCCCCCCCGGTGTTCCATTTTTTATCAGCACAAACAAAAGCTTGCTCTGTTTTCTGGTCATTTGCACAAAGGAGAAAATTGAATTTTTCGATAATAATAGAGTACATGTCCAAAGCGCGCGCAGGCAATGGGACAAATCGAGTAAACAGGGGGATTTGCATGAAAGCAAGAGATTGGCTTGGGGTCGTGCCGTTTGTCGGCATGCTTGGCGGGATACCTTTTGTCAACCGGGTGGAGCCGTATGTGCTTGGGATGCCATTTGTCCTGTTCTGGATTGTGTTGTGGGTGGTGCTGATCTCTGTCGTCATGGCGATTTTGAACAAAATCGATCCGGCGACAAAAGAGGAGGAGAGCTCATCATGAACAGCGCCCTCTTGATTATTTTTGCCTTTCTGCTGCTGGCGTTCTACTCCGGGATTCGCGCGCGACAAGGAAAAGACATGAACATGGAGCAATGGACGGTTGGCGGCAGAGGCTTTGGCTCTATCTTTATTTTCCTGTTGGTGGCGGGGGAAATTTATACGACCTTTACGTTCCTTGGCGGAAGCGGCTGGGCCTACTCCAAAGGAGCGCCTTCCTACTACGTCCTGTCCTACATCTCGCTTGCCTACGTCATTTCCTACTGGCTACTGCCTCCGATCTGGCGCTATGCCAAAGAACACAGACTCGTCTCCCAATCCGATTTTTTTGTGAGCAAATACAACAGCCCGATCCTGGGCATTCTCGTGGCCGCCGTTGGCGTCGTCGCGATCATCCCGTACCTCGTGCTGCAATTTAAAGGGCTTGGCATTATCGTCTCGGAAGCTTCTTACGGGACGATCTCGCCAGCAGCCGCTGTTTGGCTCGGCGTGATCGCGGTCACTATCTACGTGATGCTGTCCGGCATTCACGGCTCGGCCTGGACGGCAGCGATCAAGGACATCATGATCTTTTTCGTCGTCGTCTTTCTCGGGATTTACTTGCCGTACCACTACTACGGCGGCATTCAGCCGATGTTCGAAGCGGTGCAGGCGGCGAATCCGGGCTTTCTGACCTTTCCGGAAGAAGGGCTCAGCATTTCCTGGTACATTTCCACCGTACTCATTACGGTTTTCGGCTTTTATATGTGGCCGCATACGTTCGGCTCGGTCTTTTCGGCCAAGAATGAAAATGTTTTCCGCAAAAATACGATCATGCTGCCGCTCTACACCTTGATGCTCTTGTTTGTGTTTTTCGTCGGCTTTACCGCGATCCTGCAAGTTCCCGGCTTGCAAGGGGCAGACGGGGATTTGTCTTTGCTACGGCTGTCGCTTACAACGTTTGACCCGTGGATCGTCGGCATCATCGGGGCGGCGGGGCTGCTGACGGCGCTCGTGCCCGGCTCCATGCTGCTGATGACAGGGGCGACGCTTTTGGCGAAAAACGTGTACAAGGTGATGGCGCCTGCCACGACGGATGCCCAGATCGCGAAGACGGCAAAACTGCTCGTGCCAGTTATCTCTCTGGTTTCTCTCTACTTTACGCTCGGCGGCGGCGACACGCTCGTAACCTTGCTGTTGATGGGCTACAGCCTGGTGACCCAGTTGTTCCCGGCGCTGTTGTTCAGCTTGCCGAAGCAGCCCTGGGTGAACAAATACGGGGCGTTCGCCGGCATTCTCGCAGGGGTGGCGACGGTGGCTTATGTCACGGTGGCGAACGTGACGCTGGCGACAATGTTCCCGCATTGGCCGTCCGCGATTAAAGATTTGAACATCGGGGTAGTGGCGCTGCTCGTCAACATCGTCGTCATGTTTGCCGTGACAGCGGTAACGAGAAGCATGGCTGTCGGTGAGCATCAGGCGGCGAAAGCAGAAGGGACGCCTACGCTGGAATAGCGCGCAAGGCAACGTGAAAAAACGAATGGGGGAAGCAACATGGCAGATACCGTTTTTCTCAATGGACATGTGGTGACCGTGGATGCGCAGGACCGGATCGCAGAAGCGGTCGCGATCAAAGGCAACAGGATTGTCGCTGTCGGCACAACCGAACAGATCAAAAAGCTGATCGAGCCAGAGACAAACATCATCGACCTAGAAGGCAAAAGCCTTTTGCCCGGCTTTATCGACGCGCACTTGCACATCACGATCTACGGCACGAACAAGCTCGGCGTGGACTGCAAGGCGCGCGGCATCCGCTCGATCGAGGAACTGCTCGCGGCGCTCAGGGAGCGGGCGGAAACAACGCCGGAGGGCGAATGGGTGAGAGCGTGCGGGTTCGACGAAAACTTGATGATCGAGCAGCGCTATCCGACCCGTGCCGAACTGGATGCGGTGTCGGGCAAGCATCCGATCTTCGTCATGCGGACGTGCGCCCACCACAGTGTCGCAAACAGCCGGGCATTGGAGCGCGCCGGCTACGACAAACAGACGCCGGACCCGCAGGGCGGCCGGATCGACCGCGACGGGCAGGGCGAATTGACAGGCTTTTTGGTCGAGACGGCCCACATGAAAATGTTTGAGCTGGCCGCTTTTTCCGAAGCGGAGTACAAAGAGGGGCTGCGCCTCGCCTCCGAAGATTTTGTGGCGGCTGGCATCACCAGCGTTCACGACGCAGGCGGGTACGGGCCGGACAACTATCGGGCGATGCAAAAGGCGGTGCAGGCAGGCGACGTCAAGGTGCGCATTTACGCGATCATTTGCGCCCTGAATCAGTCGGAGGACTTCGTGCGGCGGATGATCGACGCGGGAATGGTCACGGGAACGGGCGACGAGCGCTTTCGCATCGGCCCGGCGAAGGTGTTTACCGATGGAGCGAGCATTGCGCCGACGATGGCGATGCGCAAGCCGTTTGACAGCCGTCCCGGCGATTGCGGAATTCTCTACTACGAACAGGACGAGTTGAATACGATTTTGGGAGAGGCACATGCCAAAGGCTTTCAGATTACCGCGCATGCCCAGGGGGATCGCGCAATCGACATGCTCTTGACCTGCTTTGAAACCGCGCTGGCCGCGCATCCGCGTAAGAACCACCGCCACCGGATCGAGCATGCGGGCGTCTCGTCGCCGGACTTGCTTGCGCGAATGGCCCGACTGGGCGTTGTGCCGATCCCGAACCCGGCGTTCATTTACGATCACGGCGATTCGTACGTCAAAAACATCGGGGAACGGGTCGGGCACATGTTTCCCGCGCGCGGGCAGGCTGATCTTGGCATCATCGCGGCAGGGGCATCGGACTGCCCGGTGACCGATTTCAACCCGCTGATCGGCATTCACGCCGCGGTCAACCGACGGAGCAAAACAGGCCAGCCAGTCGGGACCAACCAGCGCGTCACCGTCATGGAAGCGATCCGCATGTTCACCTGGAACGGCGCGTACGCCAGCTTCGAGGAGGGGATCAAGGGCAGCATTGAGCCGGGCAAGCTGGCCGATCTCGTGGTGCTGAACGGCAACATTTTGTCCCACCCGCACGAGCGCATCAAAGAACTGAAGGTCGAACAGACGATGATTGACGGCAAGATCGTTTACCAAAGTCAGGATGAGGAGGTTTTGAAGGCATGAACGTAAAAGCGAGAGTGCTTACGATCAACGAAGAGCGGCTGCGAAAGCGGATCGAAGCCTTGGCCCAGATCGGGAAAATCGGCGAGACGGGCGTATGTCGGCTGGCCCTGTCCCCGGAGGATCGCGCTGGCGTGGAGCTGGTGCGCTCCTGGATGGAGGAAGCGGGGCTGTCTGCCCGGCTGGACCACTTCGGCAACCTGATTGGGCGACTGGCTGGCCAAAACCCGGATGCGCCCGTCCTGATGATCGGCTCGCATATTGATTCCCAGCCGTACGGCGGCAGGTATGACGGCGTAATCGGCGTATTGGGCGGTCTGGAGGTCGCCCAGACGCTGCGCGAGCAAGGCATCGTCCCCAAGCAGCCAATTGAGGTAGTGGCGTTTTGCGACGAGGAAGGCTGCCGTTTTCAAAAAGGCTTGTTCGGCTCAAAAGGAATCCTCGGGCAGTTCGACCCGCAAGACCTGGAGCGCACCGACAAAAGCGGCGTGACGCGCAGGGAGGCGCTCGCAGCGTTCGGCTGCGACCCCGAGCGCCTGGCCGAATCGGTCTATCCCGCAGGCAGCATCGGCGCCTATCTGGAGCTGCACATCGAGCAAGGGCCAGTCCTCGACGATGCCAACGAGCCGATCGGCATCGTGTCGGCGATCTCGGGCCCGCTGTGGTGGACGGTCGAGTTGACGGGCTTTGCCGGACATGCCGGATCGGTGCCGATGCCGATGCGCAAAGACGCGCTGGTCGGAGCGGCCAAAGTCATTCTCGCGGTAAACGAGCTGGCCCGGCTAGACCCGGAGGCGCCGACGGTAGGCACGGTAGGCCACCTGGAGGTGTTCCCGGATTCCCGCAACATCATCCCTGAGCGGGTGCGCTTTTCCGTCGATTTGCGCGACATTGATCTCGTGCGGCGGGACGAGCGGGAAAAAGCGCTGCGCGAGGCGATTGCTCGTGCGGCGGCAGAGGGCGGCTTGCAGTACACGATTACGGAGGACACGAACAGCGACCCGCGCTATTGCGCGGACTGGATCAAGGCGATCATGCACGAGGAGAGCCGTGCGCTGGGCATTTCCGCCCGCGAACTGATGAGCGGCCCGTTCCACGATGCGCTGGCTCTTTCGTACGTGTGCGACTACGGCATGATTTTTGTCCGCTGCAAGGACGGGATCAGCCATAATCCGCAGGAGTTTTCCACCTATGAAGACATCGCGCTCGGGACGGAGCTGCTGTACAAGACGGCCTTGCGCATGAGCGGCACGAACAGCGGCATGTAAAAAGCTTCTGCCGGTACTCGCGCGCAACTCCCAGCGGGACGGTGTTTCGCTGCATGAAGGCGGTCAGTCGCCCGGTCACGAAGTACATTGCTGCACCCCCGTTTTTTTGGCGAGAGCATTTCCGCGTTTGTTGACCGAAAAAGAGTCGCCTGTCCGAAGGGGCAGGTGACTCTTCTGTTACATTTGGCCAAGTTTGCTGTGCGGCATATTGCAAGAGAGACTTTCTCGATCATTTTTGATATATTTTAGGCATATGGAAAAAAGGAAGGAAGAATGCCATGAAAATGCGTGTCTCAGCAGTGCAGTACCATCTGCATACGATACATAGCTTTGAAGATTTTGCAAATCAGGTTGAGCACTACGTCCGAAACGCCCAGGAGTACGACGCCGAGTTTTTGCTGTTTCCTGAATTGTTTACTACCCAACTCATGTCCATCGGCGACGAACACGGAAATGCTTTGCCGATCACGGCACTGCCGTCGTTCACCGAGCGGTATGTGCAGTTGTTTTCTTCCCTCGCGGCCAAGTACGACATGCACCTCATCGGCGGCACGCACATTATCGAGGAAAACGGCAAGCTGTACAACACCGCCTTTTTGTTCTATCCGGACGGACGGGTGGGCCAGCAAAAGAAAATCCACATCACGCCATGGGAAGTCAAAGGCTGGAACATGGGCGCGGGCGACTCGCTGCAAATTTTCGAGACCGACAAAGGCAAGGTCGCGCTGATTATTTGCTACGACATCGAGTTCCCCGAGTGGGTGCGCATCGCCAAGGCGCGCGGAGCGGACGTCATTTTCTGTCCGTCCTGCACCGACGACCGCCACGCTTTCCACCGCGTGCGCTACACGAGCCATGCGCGCACGATCGAAAACCAGGTGTACGTCGTTCTGACAGGGACGGTAGGCTCGCTGCCGACCGTCGACTTTATGCGTGCCAACTTCGGGCAGGCCGCGATTTTGACGCCGAACGATGTGCCGTTCCCGCCTCGCGGAGTGCTCGCCGAGGGCGAAATCAACCAGGACATGCTCGTGACCGCCGATCTCGACCTGTCGCTTTTGTACGAGGTGCGGGAAAAAGGCTCGGTCACCACCTGGCGCGACCGTCGCACAGACCTGTATCCCGATTGGAGCTAGCATCCCGCGAACGGACGGAGGATGGATATGTACCGCAAAGAGCTGTATGTGTTTGAAGGGGACAAGCCGCGCAAGGCCGTCATCCGCAACTACAACCGCTCCGACTTTTTCGAGCTGATCCAGATTCAGGCGGAAAGCTTCCCGCCGCCGTTTCCATCCGAGCTGTGGTGGAACCAGGAGCAGCTCACCAACCACATTACGCTGTTTCCCGAGGGCGCGATTTGCGTGGAGGTGGACGGCGTGCTGGCCGGCTCGATGACCGGGCTGCTCGTGCCGTTCGATCCAGCGCACCCGGAGCACCAGTGGGCGGATGTGACCGACAACGGCTACATCCGCAACCACGATCCGGACGGGGACACGCTGTACATCGTCGACATTTGCATCCGGCCGAGTCACCGCAAGCTCGGACTCGGACAGCTCATGATGCAGGCGATGTACGAGCTGGTCGTGCAAAAAGGCTTGAAGCGGCTCTTGGGCGGCGGCAGAATGCCTGGCTACGGCCGCTACGCTGGCGAGTGGACGCCAGAGCAATACGTCGAGCGCGTGGTCGCCGGAGAGGTCAAAGACCCGGTCATCACGTTTCTCATGCGCTGTGGCCGTGTGCCCGTGCAAATTGTGCCGAACTATTTGGAGGACGAAGAGTCCCGCAACTACGCCGTGCTGATGGAGTGGAAAAACCCGTTTCTGGCACGCTAGGCGACAGACGATACACCGATTTTCTCACGCTCAGGAGGATGGATCCCGATGGAATTTGTACGCATTCAACATATTGACAACCCGCTGTTTGCGAAAATGCACCGTTTGATGCAGGAAGTTTTCCCGCCAGAAGAGGTTTTGGACTACGACCTGTGGAAAGAGCCGCTCGAAGACCCGGGCATTCGCGTGTTTGTCGCGGTGCATGAAGGAGAAGTAGTCGGAGCCACCGAATACCGTTACTATCCCGACCTGAACGTCGCGATGACCGACTTTACGATTATCGGGCGGGAAGGGCTTGGTGTAGGCCGTTTTCTGGCGAGAGAGCGGCAAAAAGACCTGCTCGCGCTTGCAAAGGAAAACGGCAAGGAGCTGTACGGCATGTTTGCCGAAATTTACGATCCGTACCGCGTGGAGGAGCACAGCTTTGGCGGCATCAAGCCGATGGACCCGTTCGTGCGCCGCGAAGTTCTCTCCCACCTGGGCTACAAGCGCACGAATATCGCCTATGTGCACCCATCCTGGCAAAACGATGGCGAGGCCGTATCGGGGCTGGACCTTGGCTTCATGCCGACGAATGAAGAGCAGACGAGCCTGGAGGCAGAGTTGATCGTCACTTTCCTCAAACGCTATTACGCCGTGCTGCCGCAAAAGCCGCAAGCGTGGCTGGACATGGTGGCAGAGCTTGAGAGCAAGGAAAGCGTAGAGCTTCTCCCGATCTAAACGAATCAGACAGCACGAACCGACACTCCTGTGGAGCTACTCATCCTGGCTTCACGGGAGTTTTTCTTCTCCCATCCGATAAGGCCAGACAGGAGTGACAAGAGTGAACGTGCAAAATCTCGCATCGATTCTTCTTTACATGGCCGTCCTGTTCCATCTGCTCGGCATGAGCGGCTGGGTCCAGGCGAAGCTGTCCCAGCCGATTCAGCTCGCGACGCTCGGACTCATGCTTGCGGCTTTGTTTGCGCTGCGCAAAAAGAAGCGCAAGACGAGACGCCGGGCGAGAAAGCCGCCAGCCGAAGTGGCTGTCATGCTGGACCGGGCGGAGGAAGGGGAGGCAGGAAAATGATCGGCGACATTCACATTCAGGCGATCCTCGACGCCTCGCATGACGGCATTATCGCGGTCGACCACGACTATACGATCATTTGGGTCAACCAGAACGCGACGGAAATACTCGGCTTGCCGCCAAACGTGGTCGGGGAGAAAATTACCCGCTACATCCCCAATTCGGACATGCTGCGCATTTTGGCAACCGGAAAAAAAGAAATCGGCGACATCGCCACCGTCCTGAATCGGCAAATCATCATCAACCGACTGCCGATTGTGGTGGAAGGAGAGGTCGTCGGGGCCGTCTCGACGTTCAAGGAAATTACGGACATCCAAAAGATGGAGCTGCGCATCCGCAAGCAAAGCATGGAAAGCGGGCTGGAAGCCAAGTTTCGGCTGGAGGATATCGTCGGCCAGTCCAAAGCGATGCGCGAGGCGAAGGAATGGGCAGAAACTTTTGCCAGAACGGATGCCACCGTGCTGATCCAGGGCGAGACCGGGACGGGCAAGGAGCTGTTTGCGCAGGGCATTCATTTGAGCAGCCAGCGGGCGACAGGCCCGTTTATCGCGGTCAATTGCGCCGCGCTCCCCGGAAACCTGCTGGAAAGCGAGCTGTTCGGATACGAGGAAGGGGCGTTTACAGGCGCGCGCAAAGGCGGGAAGCCCGGCCTGTTCGAGCTGGCGCACGGCGGAACACTGTTTCTCGACGAGATCGGGGAAATGTCGATCACGATCCAGGCGTTGCTGCTGCGCGTCCTCCAGGAGAAAAAGGTGCGCCGGATCAGCGGCGAGCGGATCGTCCCGGTCGATGTGCGGATTATCGCGGCGACCAACCGCAATCTGGAACAACTGATGGCGGAAAAGCTGTTTCGCTCGGACCTGTACTACCGGCTGAACGTGCTGACGCTGGAGCTGCCGCCGTTGCGCGAGCGCACGGAAGACATCCTGCTGTTGATGGAGGCGATCATGGAGGAAATCGCGCAGCGCGGCGACAGGCGACTACAGGGAGTGGACGAGTCTGTGTACCGGTTTCTTGCGCAATACGACTGGCCGGGCAATGTCCGCGAGCTGCGCAATGTGGTCGAACGCATGGTGCTGCTGTGCAAAAGCGACCGTCTCGGACTGGAGGACACGTTGTTTTTGGCGAAAAAGCTCGCCCAGCGCAACGCCTTCCGGCAGCAGGAGCAAGACGAAGCAGAGGTAATCAGGAAGGTTTTGGAAATGACAAAGGGAAACAAGGGCGAGGCAGCGAAGTTGTTGGGGATGGATCGCACGACTCTGTGGAGAAAAATGAAGAAATATGGCGAAGTAGACTGATGTTGCAACAGCAACGAAAATGATGCGGATTGCAACAGAAGATTCATCTTTGAAGTCTGAAATTTACAGAAAATTAAAAACATAATGACTTGGCACGGGAGTTGCTTGCATATGGCTATAAGACGCACACCCGTGGAAAGGGAGGGAACACATGTCTACACAACCGATCATCCGTGTCGAAAACGTTTCGTTTGCCTATCAGGTGAGCCAGGATCAGCAGATTCCGGTGCTGCAAAACGTCTCCCTTGAAGTGTATCCCGGCGAGTATGTCGCCATTATCGGGCACAATGGGTCCGGCAAATCGACGTTGTCCAAACACCTCAACGGCATTTTGACGCCAAAGGAAGGCAACGTCTTTGTCAACGGCATCAATACGAAGGAAAAAGAGCGGATTCACGAAGTGCGAAGCCGCGTGGGAATGGTCTTTCAGCATCCGGATAACCAGATTGTCGCCACCATCGTCGAGGACGACGTGGCCTTTGGGCTGGAAAACATCGGGACGAGTGTGGAGGAAATGCGGGAACGGGTCGATTTTGCGCTGGAGGCAGTCGGAATGAGCGCCTTTCGCCATCGGCCGCCGCACCATCTGTCGGGCGGGCAAAAGCAGCGGATCGCGATTGCCGGCATTCTCGCCATGAAGCCGCAATGCCTCGTTCTCGATGAAGCGACGAGTATGCTGGACAGCTACGGCAGGCAGGACATTCTCGCCGTCGTCCGCAAGCTGCACCGCGAAGGAATGACGATCGTGACCGTTACGCACCACATGTCAGAGGTGACGGAGGCGGATCGGGTCATCGTGATGGAGAGCGGCAAAATCGTGCTGGAAGGTACGCCGCGGGAAGTGTTCGCGCATCAGGACAGGCTGCGCGAGCTTCACCTCGACGTGCCGGACGCAAGCCGAATAGCTGCGCTCGTCCATGCCGAGCTGCCCGCTTTTTCCCCGGACCTGATCCACAATGCAGAAGTGGTGGCAGAGGTCGACCGTTTGTACGTCAGACAGGCGGAGGCGAGCGGCTCATGACGCAACCGATTGTCGATGTGCAAAAGCTGTCGCATGTGTACATGCAAGGAACGCCGCTCGCGCACGCGGCGTTGCAGGAAGTCAGCCTGCAGGCGAACGCGGGCGAATGCCTGGCGATTATCGGGCATACGGGTTCGGGCAAGTCGACCTTGATCCAGCATTTCAACGGGCTGATCCGCCCGCAGTCAGGGACGGTCATCGTGAACGGCATAGACGTATCCCAGCCGAAAATAGACATCCGGGCGCTGCGCAGGCAAGTAGGGCTGGTGTTCCAAAACCCCGAGGACCAGTTGTTCGAAAAGCTGGTCGGAGACGATGTCGCCTACGGCCCGTTCAAGATGGGACTGCCGCTGGAAGAGGTGAAAAACCGGGTGAAATGGGCGATGGACCTCGTCGGCCTGGACTTTCAGGAGATGAAGGATCGTCCCACCTACGCCCTGAGCGGCGGGCAAAAGCGCAAGGTCGCGCTCGCTGGCGTCCTGTCGCTGCAGCCGAAGGTGCTGGTGCTCGACGAGCCGACAGCCGGACTGGACCCGCGCTCCCGGCTGGAGCTGCTGGAGCGGATCAAACGGCTGAATCGCGAAGAAGGGCTTACCGTCATCTTCGTCTCGCACAACATGGAGGAAGTCGCGCAGCTCGCTGACCGCGTGTACGTCATGGCTAACGGGCAAGCCGTCTGCGAAGGGACCCCGCGGCATATTTTCGGCAATCAGGAGCTGTTGCGCGAGCACCATATCGGCACGCCGGAATCGGTCGATATATTGTACCGCTTGCGCGAACGCGGCTACCCGATTGATCCGAAAGCCTACTTGCCGGAAGAGACTGCGTATGAAATCTTGAAGCTGATCCAGCGCTAGGGAGGGGAGCACATGTCAGCGGAATTTGAATTGACGCGCAATATTACCATCGGACAGTATTTGCCGACTGCTTCTGTCGTGCATCGGCTGGACCCGCGGTTCAAGCTCGGCGCTTTTGCCATCATGATCGTCGCGATCGCCATCTGCAATACATATGTGGGCAACCTGTTTGCGCTGGCGATCTGCCTGTGGCTGTTCCACGTATCGAAAATCCCGCTGCACTACGGCATCTCCGGGATCAAGCCGGCCGTTCCGTTCATCGTTATTTTGGCGATCATGCAGCTTTTGTTTTACGGCGAGATCGCAAACGGCGGCACGATCTACTTCCAGTACGGCTTCATCACCATATCGAGCGAGAGCATCCGGCTCGTCATCGTCTCCGCCATGCGCTTTGTCGAGGTGATTTTTCTCTCCAGCGTGCTGACGCTCTCCACCTCGACGACGGAACTGACGCACGGGATGGAGCGGCTGCTCGGTCCGTTGGAAAAAGTCAAGTTTCCGGTCCATGCGTTTGCGCTCATCATCACCATCGCCATTCGCTTCGTCCCGACGTTTGCGATGGAGATGGAAAAAATGATGAAGGCACAGGCGTCCCGCGGCGCCGACTTCGGCACAGGCGAGTGGTGGCGGATCGTGCAGCGGACGAAAGACATGTTTCCGATCATCATCCCGTTGTTCAACGTGGCGCTGTCCAGAGCCGAAGACCTGATTTTGGCGATGGAAGCGAGATGCTATACGCCAGGTGCGGCCCGGACGCGCTACACCCAGTACAAGGCGAAGGGCGGCGATTATGCCGCACTGCTGGCAAGCGTGGTCATTTCCGCAATCATGTTGGGAATACCGTGGTAGTAGGCGGGAGTTCTCCCTTCTGGGGATTCCATATATCGCTTGGCAAAAAGGAGGAGTAGGCATGGAAAAAGGATTGACCGTACGCAAGATCGTCATTGCAGGGGTGCTCGGAGCGATCGCGATTTTGCTCGGGGTCACGCGGCTCGGCTACATCCCCGTTCCGACGGCGGCTGGCAACGCCACCATCATGCACATCCCGGCCATCATCGGCGGCATCATGGAGGGCTGGGGCGTCGGTATGATTATTGGTCTCATTTTTGGAGTATCTTCCTTCCTGAACGCCACTGTGCCGCTGTTCAAAGATCCGCTGGTCGCGATCCTGCCGCGCCTGTTTATCGGGGTGACGGCGTACTTGACCTACGTCGGCCTGCGAAACGTCAACCAGTACCTGGCGATTGGCGCAGCCGGCTTTATCGGGGCGCTGACCAACACGATTCTCGTTCTCGGGATGGCGGTCATTCGCGGGTACATGCCGTTTGGCGTCGCGGCGACGGTTGCCGTGACAAACGGCCTGCCGGAAGCGGTCGTCTCGGTCATCGTGACGTTGGCGGTAGTCGCGGCGTGGAAAAAGCTGGGAAGTTCCGGGAGACAAAAATCGAAAATTTCAGGAGACTTGTAAGCCATGACAGGAACCATTGTCGATGTGCCCGGCATTCGCGTCGGGCATGCGCAAAATGAAGCAGCGCTGACGGGTTGCAGTGTCGTGTTGCTGGAAAAGCCGTCTGTGTGCGGCGTGGATGTCCGGGGTTCTGCCCCGGGCACCCGCGAGACGGATTTGCTGGACCCTCTCAATCTGGTCAGCGTCGTCCACGCCATCTGCCTGTCCGGTGGCAGTGCCTACGGCCTGGACGCGGCCTCAGGCGTGATGCAGTATTTGGAGGAAAAGGGCATCGGGCTGGACGTAGGCTACGGCGTCGTCCCGATTGTCCCGGCCGCCGTCCTGTTCGATTTGGCAGTCGGCGATTACCGGGTGCGGCCGGATCGGCAGATGGGCTATCAGGCGGCGCTGGCAGCAAGCTCGGAGACTGTCGCCCAAGGGAATGTCGGCGCGGGTACGGGCGCTTCCGTCGGCAAGCTGAACGGGTTTGCCCATGCGATGAAAAGCGGCCTCGGCAGCGCGTCGCTGACTTTGCCGAGCGGACTGGTCATCGGCGCACTGGTCGCGGTCAATGCGGTCGGTCATGTCATGGAGCCGAAGACAGGGGTCATTCTCGCCGGGCCGCGCGATGAGCGGGGGGAGATTCGAGACAGCATGGACATGATGCTCCAGCATGCTTTTTCGCCGATTCCTCCGGGCACGAACACGACGATTGCCGTCGTCGCCAGCAATGCGAAGCTGACCAAGGCCCAGGCGCAAAAGGTTGCGCAAATGGCGCACGACGGGCTTGCCCGCACCATTCGCCCGATTCATACGATGTACGATGGCGACACGATTTTTGCCGTCGCCACCGATGAAGTAGGGGCGGCGGTCGATCTCGTCGGGGCGCTGTCGGCGGATGTGCTTGCCGAGGCCGTGATTCAGGCTGTCAAGGCGGCAAAGGAAGCGGGCGGCCTTCCGGCGTGGAGCAGTTACGACAGTTGACGCTTCGGCAGCTTTCTTTTCCACACATAGGAACGGATGGGAGGACGGGCAGATGAGTCAAGTAATATCCTTTGTTGACGAGCAAGAGGTTGTGCGTTTGACGCAGGAGCTGGTGCGGATTCCGAGTGTGTTTCGTCCGGAGCAGGCGGGGGCGAACGAGGAGCGGGTCGCCTTGTTTGTGGCCGACTATTTGCGCAAGATGGGGCTGCAAGTTTTTTATGAGGAAGTCGTGCCCGGCAGGCCCAACGTCATCGCTTTTTACGACTCCGGGAGACCGGGGAAAACGCTGCTGTTCGAAGCGCATACCGATGTCGTGACCGAAGGCGACCGGGATGCCTGGAGCTACGATCCGTTCGGAGCAGCCATTTCCGGCGGCCGCATCTACGGACGTGGCTCTTGCGACACAAAAGGAAACCTCGCTGCCGCCATTTGCGCGGTCAAGGCCATCCAGCGCTCCAAGGAGGCGTTCGCCGGAAAAATTTTGCTGTGCATCCCGTGCGACGAGGAAGGCATGATGATCGGGATCAAAGACTTTATCCGCAAAGGCTGGGCGCAAGGGGTTGACGCCGCGATCATCTGCGAGCCGGAGGAAAACCAGCTTTGCGTCACGCAAAAAGGAGCGATGCGGGCGATCTTGCGCACGTACGGCAAAATGGCGCACGGAGCGATGCCGCTGACCGGAATCAATCCGAACACGCGGATGGCCCGGGCGATCGTCGCCCTCGAGGAGCTGGAGCGGAGGGAAATGGCGCGGCTTGGCGAACACCCGATGCTTGGCTGGCCGAGCATCACGCCTACGATTGTGCAGGCGCCTGTCAAGGGCGATGCCCAGATCAACGTCGTGCCGGACCAGTGCATGACGACGCTCGATATTCGAACCGTCCCGGGTCAGGACCACGAGCAGTTGCACGGCGAAATGCAGGCGATCCTCGAAGCGCTGGCCCGCGAGGACGACAAGTTCAGGGCGACGCTGGAAGTGATCGAGGAGCGGCCGTGGACGTTGACCGGAATGGAGGAGGAAGTCGTGACTTCGGTAGCCAGCGCGTATCGGGAAATTACGAAAAGAGAGCCTGTCTACAACGGCGTGCCCGGCGCGACAGACGGCACCTTTTTGCACAAGGCCGGCATTCCGATCTTGACGACGGGGGCGGGCGATCGCCACATTCCCCATCATGCCGACGAGTACGTGGACATTGACCAGTTGGTCGAATCGACGCAACTGTTTGCCTTGTCTGCCCTGACGTTTTTGACGCAGCCTGTCCGGGCGTGACGGAAAAGACGGACTTTGCCCAAGCGCGCGGCAAAGTCTTTTTTCGCGTGCAGGCACTTAAAGAAGCACGGGAGCAAGCCTGTCTGCCTCGGCTCTTGGCTTGGCAAAACTTGCAGTCACGGCGCAAAGACTGTAACTTTTCCCCTGCAAGTCGCGTCTTACCATTTTGTGAGAGCATTGTTTTTATAAAAACTTGCTTAATCTATCCAAATTTTTTTACAATAGAGTCTGTTACATAGAATACATAGGCAAGATGAGAGGGAGGCCGGACCCATGAATATGCGCTGGAACTTGGACGTTTTGTACACGTCGTTCGACTCGCCAAAGTGCAAGCAAGACTGGGAAAAACTATGCCGGGAGATGGACGAGGTAAAAAGCTGGGCAGCCTCAAGCCTGCAAACGACCGATGACGCCGTCCAGAAAATGGAGGCGTACATTACCCGGATGACTTCGATTTTGCAGACCCAATACCGCCTGTACGCGTTTGGCGAGCTGACGGCAAGCGTGGACGCGAAAAACGAAAAAGCGCTGCAATTCATCGAAAAAGTGCAGGAGCAGTCCGTCGAGCTGGTAGAGCCGGGCGTGCTGTTCCAAAAATGGCTCGGCCAACTGGACAATTTGAGCGAGCTGATTAGCCAGTCCGAGCTGCTGGAAACGCATCGCTTCATGCTGACCGAATTGTCCGAGAAGAGCAAGTACATGCTCAGCGAAAAAGAAGAAATCATTTTGGCGAAAATGAAAAACACAGGCTCCAACGCCTGGACGAAGCTGCAGGAAATGCTGACCTCGACGCTCTTGGTAGACATCACCATCGACGGAGAGGCCAAACAGCTTCCGCTGCCTGTCGTGCGCAACATGGCGCATGAAAAAGACGCCGAGCTGCGCAAGGCGGCTTACGAGGCAGAGCTTGCCGCTTACAAAAAGATCGAGGAATCGTCAGCGGCGAGCTTGAACGGGATCAAGGGAGAAGTCATCACCGTAGCCAAGCTTCGCGGCTATGAGTCGCCGCTGGAAAAAACATTGCTCGACTCGCGCATGGACAAGGCGACGTTGGACGCGATGCTTGCCGCGATGAAGGAAAGCTTGCCGGCCTTTACGAAGTACTTCCGGGCAAAAGCAAAGCTGCTCGGACACGAAAACGGCTTGCCGTTCTACGACCTGTTTGCTCCGGTGGGCGAAGCCGACATGCGCTTTACGTATCAGGAAGCGCGCGACTTTATTGTCAAGCACTTTGGTAGCTTTAGCGAAAAGCTGGCGAATTATGCCGCCCGCGCTTTTGACAACCAGTGGATTGACGCCGAGACTCGCGAAGGCAAGCGCGGCGGAGCGTTTTGCTACAACCTGCACATGGTCGGGGAGAGCCGGATCATGGCGAACTACACAGGCAGCTACAACGACGTCAGCACGTTGGCACACGAGCTGGGACACGGCTACCATGGCGAATGTCTCGTGCAGGAAGCGTTCTACAACAGCGATTACCCGATGCCGATCGCGGAAACCGCGTCGATTTTGTGTGAGACGATCATTGCCAAGGCCGCTTTGGCCCAGGCGACCCCAGAGGAAGCCTTTTCCATTCTGGAAAACGACATCTCCGGCGCAAGCCAGGTCATTGTCGATATTTACAGCCGCTACCTGTTTGAAACGGCCGTCTTTGCCCGCCGCGCAGAAGGCTCCCTGTCTGTCAACGAGCTGAAGGAACTGATGCTGCAAGCGCAAAAGGACGCCTACGGAGAGGGGCTTGACCATGCTGTGCTGCACCCGTACATGTGGGTGTGCAAGCCGCATTACTACAGTGCCGATTTCAACTTCTACAACTTCCCGTACGCCTTTGGCTTGCTGTTCGCAAAAGGCTTGTACGCCGAGTACGTGAAGCGCGGCGAAGCGTTTGTCCAGCAGTATGACGAGCTTTTGTCTGTCACAGGCAAAATGAGCATTGCCGATGTGGCCGCGATCATGGACGTCGACGTGCGCTCGGTTGACTTCTGGCGCAACTCGCTTGCGCTGATTGCCAAAGATATTGATACGTTTGTGGAGCTGGCCGCTGCGCGTGCGTAAAGCCCACAGCCCACAGGAAAAAACGTCCGATCGTCATGTCGGGCGTTTTTTTGCGCATAGCAACGAACCGACCGGGAGAAAGTAAGAAAAAACAAATGAGGTGATTACGTGGTAAACGGATTGCAGTTACTCGACCTACTACGGGAAACAGAGAACAAAATGCTGCATCTACATAGAGCCATAGACAGAGTCAGCAGCGAACCTGATTTCAAAGAGTCGGTCAGCGTTCTCACCGTAGTTGTGCGCGATTACCAGCTTCAGCTCGACAAGATGAAGCAGGCTTTGGGCAAAATCGAAATTGGGGCCAACCAGACACCTCCCCAGGCCGGACACAACACGGAAATTCATTGATACGAACTCACAGGAAAACAGCCCACAACCTGGTGACAGGTGTGGGCCGTTTTTTCGGGGGATTGCTACTGGAATTCGGCGTAGCGCTTGACGCCGTAGAACGGATACAGCTTGTGCATGTACTCCACCTTGCCGTAGCGAACGTCTTCGCCGTTTGCATGGACGATGGTGCCATTGCCCAAGTAGATCGCTACGTGGGACACGCGTCCTTTTCCGAGCGAATCGTAAAACAGCAGGTCGCCCGGCTGCGCTTGCTCGAGCGGAATGGATACGCCCCCGCGGAATTGATCCTCGGATGTACGCGGAAGTGTAACCCCGAGGCGGCTAAATACGTATGAAGTAAAGCCGCTGCAATCAAATCCGTCCGGTGTGGTTCCTCCGAGCACATACGGAGTTTTGAGCAGTGGTTCAAAGATCGATTCGAGACGGTGCAGGCTTGCGGAATCGACATCGCCTGCGAACGCAACGTCAGGGGCGAGCTTTGGACTCAAGTAAGCGGAGAAGACGTAGGCTTCATCATCTTCGAACTCGATTTTGGTCCACTCGCTGCCAGTCTCGACGACTTCAACCACGTCACCGAACTTCAGCTTGCCTAAAATTCTCGCATCCGTCGACGCTTTTTTGCGCACATTCAGCACGTCTACCGTCACGCGCGCTTTTTCGCCAGCCGTCAGTTCTTCCGGCTCGTTGTTGGCGGAGTCAATCGAGGCGGCTAAGACATCGAGAGGGACGTCGGCTGCACCGCCTGTCGACAGGCTGCCTTCAGGCAAGGACAAAGTCTGGCCAATCGACAGTTGATCGCTTTTCAGTTGGTTCACTTGCATGAGCTGGCTGACCGTAGTCTGGTGCTCACGGGCAATTTTGCTCAACGTGTCCCCTGCTGATACTACATACACTCCAGAGGCGGCGTGAGCAGCAGTAGGCAGCAGAGTGAAGAGGGCGAGGGAGGTGAGTAGCTTCGAAGTAAGTTTCATATCATCGTCTCCACCAATCTACTATTTTCTGCATATCTAGATAAAATTCTAGCGGATTTTCAATGGTAAATCTATGAAAAAATGATGTAGAAAAAAAGATTTCAAAAACTATTGCAAAGTTGGTAGAAGACATGCTATATTACAGAAGTGCCCACGAGAGTGAGCAAAAGTTGGAAATAAACCACATGGAGCTGTGGTGAAGTTGGAGTTCACGCCGGTCTGTCACACCGGAGGTCGCGGGTTCGAGTCCCGTCAGCTCC
>NZ_JBYSWV010000043.1:0-39570 GCF_058781555.1 Brevibacillus sp. FW306-2-1A-C05A | reverse complement strand
CCCAGTCCAATACCGGGAATCGATCGCCGCTTAAGATAGCGTCTTTTTTTAGTGTCTACTTGACGGGGCTATGACCAAAGGACTCAGGCTTCTTTTGTTGACGCTATCGTGAAAACTTAGCTGACGTGCTCTTTTTTCGCAGCGACCGGAGCTGCCTCCCACGCTTCCAGGTTTGTCACGCCCGGAATGCTGTCGGCGTAGAACACAGGGTCTTTGCCTGCTTTTTTCTGCACCTGATAATCACGCAGGGCGGCAAAGGCGACTTTGGACAGCATGAAAATGGCAATCAGGTTGACCACGACCATCAAGCCCATGAACAAGTCGGCCAAGTCCCAGACGAGCTGGACTTTTGCCACCGCCCCGAACATAACCATGCCGAGTACGCTCACACGATAGAGCATCAGCCATGTTTTGCTCGTTTTCAAAAACTCGATGTTCGTCTCCCCGTAGTAGTAGTTGCCGATCAATGTGCTGAAGGCGAACAGGAAGATCATGACGGCGAGCGTAGCAGAAGCCCAGTCTCCTAAGTGAATGCTGAGCGCTGCCTGGGACAGCTCGATACCGCTCAACTCGGACTGCTTGTACGCGCCGGACAGCAGGATGATGAAAGCCGTGCTTGTACAAATGATGAGCGTATCGGTCAAGACGCCAAACGCCTGAATCAGACCTTGCTTGACCGGGTGGCTTGTCGTAGCGGTCGCAGCGGCGTTCGGAGCGCTACCCATACCGGCTTCATTGGAGAACAAGCCGCGTTTTACACCGTGCATGAGCGCCGCGCCGAGCGTACCGCCTGCGACCTGGTCGAAGCCAAACGCGTTTTTGACGATCAGGGCGAGAATTTCCGGCATTTGCGTAATGTTCATGCAGACGATCAGCAGGGCGACGCCGATGTACAAAATCGCGAGCACGATGACGATGTACTCGGACATTTTGGCAATGCGCTTGACTCCGCCAAAAATAATCGCAGCAAAGGCGATCGTCATAATCAGGCCGACTGTCAGGCGATCCGTGCCGAAGGAGTTTGCAAACGCAAGCGTAATCGTGTTGGATTGCACCGCATTGAAGACCAAACCGAAAGACAGGGTAATCAGCACCGCGAACAGGGCGCCCATCCAGCGTTTGTTCAGCCCTTTTTCCATGTAGTAGGCCGGGCCGCCGCGGAAGCCGTCTTTGTCCTTGATTTTGTAGATTTGCGCCAGTGTGCTTTCCACAAAGGCGGAGGCAGAACCGATAATGGCAATGACCCACATCCAGAAGACCGCGCCAGGGCCGCCCAGCGCGACAGCAATTGCGATTCCGGTAATGTTTCCGGTACCGACACGCGCGGCCATGCTGATACAGAATGCCTGGAAAGGCGAGATGCTGTCAGCGGAGCCTTTCTTTCCTTCGCGAATCGCCTGGAGCATGTCTTTTATCATGCGGACTTGCAGGAAGCCGCCTTTGAACGTAAAGAACAGGCCGAGTACAACCAGCATGACGATCAGGACGTAGGACCAGAAAAAGTCGTTAATGGACGCTACTACATCTAACAGGAATTGTTGCATCTTGTCACCTCGAATGGATAGATTGGCTTAAAAAATACTGACATCCCACTCGTGCGCGATCTGCTTCAGCAGCGACACGCCTGCCACGCTGTTGCCGCACGAGTCAATCGCAGGGCCAAAAATACCGATGCCGCAGCCGTCGGGAAAAAGGGACTCTCGTTTCAGGGTGGGAGGAACCAAGGTCATAATGCCGCCGGACACGCCGCTCTTGGCCGGAAGTCCGACGTAGGCAGCGAATTTTCCGGAAGCGTCGTACATGCCGCACGTCAGCATGAGCGCTTTTGCCAGCCGCACGACTTGCTTGGGCAAAATTTGCTCGCCGCGCAGCGGATGGTAGCCGTCGAGCGCGAGAATCAGCCCGATCAGCGCAATCTGCTCCGTGTTGACCTGGATGGAACACTGCTTCAAGTACACCTCCAGCGCTTCCTCGACCTCGCAATCGAGGTAACCCGTATCTTTCAAATAGTGGGACAGCGCACGGTTGCGATGCGACGTCATCCACTCGGAGACGAACACTTCTTCGTTTACGACAGGGGCTGTAGCTGTAATCTTTTGGAAAATTTTGTATAAATAGTCCAGTTTCTGTTCGGGTGTATCCCCTGGCAAAAGCGAAGATACCGTGATCGCGCCCGCGTTAATCATCGGGTTGAACGGCTTGCCCGGCTTGTGCATCTCCAGCCGGATGATCGAGTTGAACGCATCGCCAGTCGGCTCCACATCGACGCGATCCAGTACGTAGCTAATCCCGTGGTGGCAGCAGGCAGCGATGAAGCTGACGACTTTGGAAATGCTTTGCATCGTGAACGGCACTTCCCAGTCACCCGCCGTAATCTTGTGCCCGGAAGGCTCGATCATGCAGATGCCGAGCTGTGTCGGGTCTGCTCGCCGCAGGGCCGGAATATAGCTTGCGCACTTTCCTTCTGCCGCCTGCAGGCGATGGTAGGCGACCCATTGTTCCAGTTCGTCCATCCGCTTGCGGTCCCATTTGCTATTGGTCGTTGTTGCCGCTTGAACCAAACGTGCTTCCCCCTAAATCCTGTGCTTTCTAGCCTTTTTGCCTTCGGTCGAAAGCGCTTCCACGCCAGGCAAAAAACGTATATTGAACACTTTAAAACCAACCTACAAAATCAAACAAAAACCAACAAAAGCTTTCACGCATTTATATAAATATTTTTTCTATACTTGTCGTTCACGTATTTTATAGATAAGAATAGATAGGGGAAAATAGTGACATTCATCGCAGAAACCAGACAGGGAGGGGAAGCTTCGCGCATGCATTCCCCATTAAAAAAGGACGGGTACCTCCTGGCGCTCATGCTGATTACCGTGCCGCTCGCCGGTGAGTTGAAATTTTATCCGGTCAACGAGACGTTTCGGATCAGCTTTGGCGCGCCTACCTTTTTCTTCTTCTTGCTTTTGTTCCAGCGGCTTCCGGCGGTTTTGCCCGGATTTTTGACAGGGCTTTGCGTGGTCGGCTTTCGGCTGCTGCTCGATTTTTACACGCACAGCGCTTTTGATTGGACGGCTTCCATGCGGGAGCACTACTCCAGCTTTTTTTTCTACTTTTCCTACTCGCTGCTGTTTTACGTCATCCACATGGAGCGGTTTCGCGAGCAGACGCTATTGATTGCCGGGATCGGGATGGTCATCGAGGTCGTGGCCGACTTGATCGAGCTGCTGTCGCAATACGTCCTGTTCCACATCGTCATCACGTGGGGAGCGCTGCAGGAGATGTTCGTCATCGCGCTGTCGCACAGCTTTGTCGTCCTGAGCTTTTTGAACATGATCCGGCTGTACGAGACGCAGGCGCGGGAAAAGCAGACACGCGCCCAGCACGAGCACATGCTGCTGCTCATTTCCAATTTGTACGAGGAGTCCATTCATCTGAAAAAGACGCTGCAAAACGCGGAGAACATCACCGTCAAGTCGTTTGAGCTGTACCAGGGCTTGCAGGCGTTGAAAAGCGAAGTCGGGCAAGCTGCTGTCGAGTCGTTCGCGAAAAAGGCGCTGATTATCGCCGGGGAAGTCCATGAGATCAAAAAGGACAACCAGCGCATTTTTGCGGGTCTGCAAAAGCTGATTTCGCACGAAAACAAGACGGATTTTATGGACATTCACCAACTGGTGGACATCATCATGCGCTCCAATCAGAAATACGCGAGCCTGTTGGGAAAGCAGATTGCGTTTTCCAGCACGATTTCCGGCGAGCATCCGCACTACCACGCGTTTACGCTGCTGTCGCTCATCAACAACATCGTCGCCAATGCCGTCGAAGCGATCCAGCAGACGGGGCGTATCGTGATCCACGTGGACAGAAACGGCGACTTCGTCGAGCTGAAAATCGTGGACGACGGCCCGGGCGTTCCGCCCCGACGCAAAAAGCTGATGTTCAAGCCGGGCTTTACGACCAAGTACGACCAGCAGGGGACGCCCTCGACAGGCATTGGCCTTTCCTATGTAAAAGAGATGGTGGACGAGCTGGAAGGGGAGCTTGCCGCGCACGACGGAGCAACCGGGAGAGGGACAGAGTTTTTCATCCGGCTGCCGATCAATCATGTAAGGGAGAAAGAGTAGACGATGCTTTTTTACGTAGTCGATGATGATGAGGCCGTGCGCCTGATGTTGACGGAGATTATTGAGGATGAAAATTTGGGGGAAGTCGTGGGGGAAGCGGAGGACGGATCGCTCATCGACGGGCATATGCTGACGATGCGCCATGTAGACATCTTGCTGATCGATCTGCTCATGCCCATTCGCGACGGGATTGAAGCGATCCGGCAAATTCGCCCGGCGTTCAAGGGAAAGATCGTGATGATTTCCCAGGTAGAATCGAAGGACTTGATCGCGCAAGCCTACTCGCTCGGCAGCGAATACTACATCATCAAGCCCGTCAACCGGATCGAAGTGGTGACGATTTTGCAAAAAGTGATCGAGAAGATTCGGCTGGAAAAATCGATCCAGGACATCCACAAATCGCTGCATTCGGTTTTGCAGCTCGATCAGGCGGCCACGGGCCAGACGCGCACGGCCAAAAACGAAAAGCAGTTGCGCGAGGCGGGACAATTCCTCCTGTCGGAGCTTGGCATTGCGGGCGAGAACGGGAGCAACGATCTGCTCGATATTTTGGATTACTTGTCCGACTACGAGCAAACGCACACGTTCAAAAACGGCTTTCCCGCGCTCAAGGAAATTTTCGTCGCGGTGGCCGAAGCCAGGTTGGGAGCAGGGGCAGAAGAAGCGCAGGTCATGAAGGTGGTCAAGGCATCGGAGCAACGGGTGCGAAGGGCGATCTACCAGTCGTTGAACCATTTGGCTTCGCTCGGCCTGTCCGATCTGTCCAACTGGAAATTCGAGAATTACGCGTCGCAGTTTTTTGACTTTACTTTTGTGTGGAAAAAAATGGCGGAGCTGAAAAACAAGACCGCTGCTTCCTCCGATATTCGCATCAATATGAAAAAGTTTATTCAGGTGCTGTATGCCGAGGCCAGACGCATCCAGTCGGAAGCGTGAAACCGCACGGCTCGTTTCCCGGCGTCCGCCTCTTGCCCATCACGAAAAGCCCGATCTGGTCGATCCGGGCTTTTTGGCGTTCGACTGTTTTGGACAAAAAAGGCAACGCGATCGGTCTGTAACTACGGATGAGGGCCGTCCTGGTCCAGCAGCTTTTTCAGCTTGCGGTACACCGTGTTGCGCCCGATGCCCAAAATGCGCGCCGTCTGCGACACGTTCCCGCCTGTTTGCCGCAGCACCTCGACAATCTCGTTTTTTTCAGTGTTCGCCGTCGGCGCGGCAAGCTCTATCGCTTCGGGCGGGGAGTAGCTGGACAAGATGTAGGCGGGGAAGCTCGCCTGCTCAATCGTTCCGCCTTCGGAGAGAAAAGCGGCTTCGCGCAGCGCTGCGGCAAGCTGGCGAACATTCCCCGGCCAGGAGTAGCTCTCGATCAGCTTTTTCGCACTGGCGGAAAGCATAAGCGGGCCTGTCCCGAGCTGCGCCTCGATGCCTTGCAGCAAAAGCGCAGCGAGCTGCAGCCGATCCGCGCGCTCGCGCAGTGGCGGCAGCGTGATCTGCACGCCTTGCAGGCGGTAAAACAAGTCTGCGCGGAAGCTGCCCTCCTGCACTTTTTGCCACAAATCCGTATGGGTGGCGGTAATGATTCGCACGTCGACGCGAATCGGCTTCGTTCCGCCTACGCGATGGACGGTAAAGTCTTGCAGCACGCGCAACAGGGCCACTTGCATTTCCAGCGGCATCTCGGCGATTTCGTCGAGAAAAAGCGTCCCCTGGTGTGCCTGTTCGATTTTTCCGGGCTGACCGGACTGCTTGGCCCCGGTAAACGCTCCCGGCTCGTAGCCGAACAGCTCGCTTTCCAGCAAACTTTTCGGAATCGCGCCGCAGTTGATCGCGACAAACGGCTTGTCCGCCCGGTTGCTTTCGAGGTGGATCGCCTGGCTGACGACGTCTTTGCCCGTGCCGCTTTCACCGAAGAGCATGACGGTGTAATCCGTCTTGGCAGCCCGTTTGGCGAGGCGAATAGCCGCGAGAAACTGCTCGTCTTGCCCGTACAGCTCATCAAAAGAAGTAAGGCCAGTCCGATTAGGAGGCCGGGTCGGCTTCGGTCGGGAGGGCGGGGATGCGGCAAGCTGGGGTGGCCGTGTGTCGATCAGGACTTTGGCGTGCCAGTGGCGCTGTCCGCTGGCTTTGGCATGCAGCGGCATCGTGCGCGCTGCCGCTGTGTCTTTTTGCCTGCCGAGCAAAGGCTCGATGTCCGCTATAAGCTCGGTCAGGTGTACCTGCCCGAACCGCTTTTTGTCCAGGTGCAAAAGCTGCTGCGCCTCGCGGTTGCCGCCTGTGACGACTCCGTCCTGGTCGACGGCGAGCAAGGCGTGGTGCTTCGCGCTTTGCTCCGGGTACAGCGAGATGACCATTTGCCGATCCGGGCGGTGGATGAGCAGCCAGTCTTCGATTTTGCGCGCCATCACGTCCACCATGCCCAAAAGGGAAGGGTGGTACATGGCAGAATGGCCGCTGAAATCGAGGACCGCCACCAGCTCGCCGTACGGGTCGAAAATCGGGGAAGCCGCACAGTAAAGCATGTGGTTGGAAGGCAAGTAATGATCGGTTCCGACGACGGCAAGCGGTTTTTGCTCCACGATGACTGTCCCTGCGGAGTTGGTCCCGCGCACCTGTTCAGACCAGCAGGCTCCGCGATGCACCTGAATTTTTTCCGTGTCCTTGAGAAAGGCAGGATCGCCTTTGCTCTCGAGGATGTACCCCGATGGATCGCAAAGGACGACGATCGAGTACGAGCTTTTCAGCCAATAGGCCAAATGCTCCATCGTCGGGTCGACCGTTCTCATGAACTCTTCTTTCTGTTCCCGATACTGCCGGAACTGGGCTTCCTCCAGTATGGCATCCTTTGCTGTCAACGCATTGACTCCATTCAAGCGACTTCGTTCCCACGACTTTTTCAGCAAGGCATTAGTAGGCGCAAGCAAACGGTTCACCCCTCCGAAAGAGAAATGAGACTATCTCTTCTATATTACCACAATTTTCAAACAATATAAGAGGAGTGATGGAGCAATTGTATCGGCGAGATGGAGCAACTGTTCCAATGTACAAGGCGAAAACGATGCAAATAGCCGTTTTGAAAGCGTTTTCGTTTTGGCATGAAACATGCTTCTTATAGCGAGCGTAAGCATTTCCAAGCAAAAAAAGAGGAGGGACTTTTCGTGACGCAGACGGCAAACATCTCACTGGACCCTCGCGTGGAAGCTTTTTTGGCGGGCGGGCCGAAAAAGCTGTTCATTGGCGGGGAGTTTGTAGCATCGGCATCGGGAAAGACGTTTGAGACGATTGATCCGGCAACAGGCAAGGCGATTACTTCGGTGTACGAGGCAGATGCCGAAGACGTGGAGCTGGCGGTGCAGGCAGCCGAAAAGACGCTTGCGGGCGCGTGGGCAAAAGTGACGCCGAGCGAGCGGGGCCGCTTGCTGTGGAAGCTGGCCGACCTGATGGAAGAGCACGCCGAGGCGCTCGCGCAGCTCGAGACGATCGACAACGGCAAGCCCGTCACGCATGCCCGCGTCGCCGATATTCCGCTGGCGATTGACCATTTCCGCTATTACGCTGGCTGGTCGACGAAGCTCGCGGGCGAAGTCATCAACAACTCGGCCGGACCGAACATGCTGACCTACACGCGCCGCGAGCCTGTCGGGGTCGTCGGGCAGATCATTCCGTGGAATTTCCCGCTGCTTTTGGCGGCGTGGAAGCTGGGGGCGGCTCTGGCGACAGGCAACGCCGTCATTTTGAAAAGTGCCGAGCAAACGCCGCTCACCGCCATCTATTTGGCTGAGCTGATCCAGCAGGCCGGCTTCCCCGAAGGCGTGGTCAACATCATCACGGGCTTTGGTCCGACGGCAGGCGCTGCGATCACGAACCATCCGCGCATCCGCAAAGTGGCGTTCACCGGATCGACAGAGGTTGGCAAGCTCATCATGCAGCAAGCCGCTGGCAACTTGAAGCGGGTGTCGCTGGAACTGGGCGGCAAGTCGCCGAACATCATTTTCCCGGACGCCGATTTTTCCAAGGCGATTCCCGGCGCGCTGATGGGCATTTTCTTCAACCAGGGACAGGTGTGCTGCGCAGGCTCGCGGCTGTTCGTCCATAAAAAAGTGTACGACAACGTCCTCGCCGACATGACGAGCTTCGCCTCGAAAATGAAGCAGGGCAACGGGCTGGACGAGTCTACCGAGATCGGGCCGCTCGTATCGAGCGAGCAGTTTGCGCGGGTGTCGGGCTACCTGCAAAAAGGGCATGAGGAAGGCGCGACCTCGCTGACGGGAGGCGCACCGCTGGACGGGCCGGGCTACTTTGTGCCGCCGACGATTTTTGCCGATGTGAACGAGCGGATGACGATTGCCCGCGAAGAAATTTTTGGCCCGGTCGTCGCAGCGATGCCGTTTGACGACGAAGCGCAGATTGCCGATGTCATCCGGCGGGCAAACGACACCGAGTACGGGCTGGCTGCTGGCGTCTGGACGACAGACTTGCGCAAGGCGCACAAAGTCGCGCACGCGCTCGAAGCGGGCACCGTCTGGGTCAACTGCTACAATGCGCTGGACGCAGCCGTGCCGTTTGGCGGCTACAAGCAGTCCGGGTACGGGCGGGAAATGGGCTCGTATGCGCTCGATTTGTACACACAGGTAAAAGCGGTCTGGGTCAATCTGGATTAATTCCCTGCGGGCAAGGCTGAAAAAAAGAACGAGAAAAAATGAAGGGGGAAACGGTACATGAGAGCGGCGCAAATATTGGAGCAACAAAAACCACTTTACATCGGGGAGGTGCCGGACCCGACGCCGGGTCCAAAAGACGTCATCGTCCGGGTAGAGGCGTGCGGGGTATGCCGCAGTGACTGGCATGCGTGGATGGGCGACTGGGACTGGATCGGGTTGAGTCCGCAGTTGCCGATTATTCCGGGCCATGAGCTGGGAGGTGTCGTCGAGGCGGTCGGCAAGGAAGTGAAAAACTTCCGTCCCGGCGATCGCGTGACCACGCCTTTCCACGAAGGATGCTCGCATTGCGCCAATTGCCTCTCCGGGCATTCCAACCGCTGCGACAACATGGCGATCTTCGGATTCAGCTACGATGGCGCATACGCGGAATACGTCAAGGTGCCGAACGGAGACTTTAACCTGATCCGTCTGCCCGACGAGGTGGACACGCTGACGGCTGCGGCCATCGGCTGCCGCTACATGACAGGGTATCACGGCGTCGTGCGCGGAAACGTCCAGCCGGGCAACTGGCTTGCCGTACACGGGGCAGGCGGCGTAGGCTTGTCCTCGGTGCAGGTCGCAAGCGCTGTCGGCGCCATGGTCATCGCCGTGGATGTAGACGACGCAAAACTGGCAAAAGCAAAAGAAGAGGGCGCCGTCGCGGTCGTCAACGCCAGGAAGGAAAACGTCGTCGAAGCGATCAAGGAAATCACGAAGGGCGGGGCGCACGCCTCGATTGATGCCCTGGGGATACGCGATACGATCCTCAACTCGGTTCTGAGCCTGCGCAAAGGCGGCAGGCATGTGCAGATCGGCCTGACGACAAAAGACGAAGGCGGTATGGTCGGGCTGCCGATTGACGCGATTACCGCGATGGAACTGGAGATTGTCGGCAGCATCGGCAATCCGCACGCCGCCTATGACGGCTTGCTGACCATGATTGCCCAGGGCAGGCTGAATCCGTCCTCGCTCGTTTCCCGCGAGGTAGCGCTCGACGATGTGTCTGGCATCCTGGAGGATATGACGAACTACAACACGTTCGGGTTCAACGTCATTACAAAATTTCGGTAGGAGCAAACAACCAGTGTGTCTTTTTGGCCGCAGCAGCGCCAAAAGACACACTGGTTGATTTTTTCTGCGCTCAAGTGTACTTAAAAAACGTTTCATAAAAAGGAAAATTGGGTCAATTGTCGAAATGTTAATTCAAAAAATGTGTCACCCACTTTTTTATACAGATTAAGAATGGATAAGATTCTTATCCAGTACAAGGGCAACTAAGGCTGCGCCAACGGCTTGGCGCAGCCAAGTTTTCTAATCTGGAGGATGGAGACCATGAATCAGCGGATAGCTCTGGATAGGTTTGCTAATCTTTCACAAGAAAGAGTAAAGCTTGAACTGGAGTGGGAACGATTTGTTTCAGGAATCAGTGAAAGACCGGCCATTCGACCGCTGATGTACGAATCTTGGCAACGCTGTCAGGAGCAAAGCATCCATCCTCTGAGCAACCGAACAGCGATCACCCTGTCCCGGGAAGAGATTGAGGCCTTTTGGCAGGATGACTCGCTTCAGCGCATACTCAAGCCGCTTCTGTTGAAGCTGAAGGATGCTTCGATGGACTCCGGCCACCTGGTTACATTTTGCAACGCGGCAGGCGATATCGTCCATCTCGATGGCGACTTGTCGCTGATGCTGAAAGCAGAAGACATGAATTTCGTCCTCGGCTCGTCCTGGGCAGAGAATCGGGCAGGGACGAACGCCATCGGGACTTCCCTTGTGACAGGAAGTCCGGTGCAGGTGTTTGCCGCCGAGCATTTTTGCCAGGAGGTGCAAAAATGGACGTGCTCGGCCGCTCCTATCCGCGACCCGGCCACCCGCGATATTTTGGGGGTGTTCAACCTGACAGGCTTGTGGCGGGTTTACCATCCGCACTCGCTGTCAGCGGTGATCTCCGCGAGGCAAACGGTGGAAAGCTGTTTGCGCAATCAACTGGAGCAGGAGCGGTTTCGCCTGACGGAGCGCTTTTCCCAGCTCGTGTCCTCGGTTGTCGGCAGTCCTTTTCTGGTGCTGGACCGCGGGGGCAAGGTCATCAACGCTTCGAACATGCTGTACGAACAGGGCTGGATAGACAACCAACAAAATTTGATCGGCGCACCGCCAAATGTTCGGGTGGAGCGAGCAGGAAGTGATCGGCGACCAGCTGCCGACGATTCCCGATTTTTTGCAGGAAGATTATGAGAAGCTGCACGCGGAAATCGTGCGAAACCGCCATGTGACCTCGTATGAGACGGTGCGGCAGCGCAAGGACGGCACGTTGCTTAACGTCAGTACATTCATTTCGCCGCTCTCTGATGCAAAAGGCAATCTGATCGCTTTTGTCGCGATTCAGCGTGACATTACAGAGCATAAACGGATGGAGGCCGCGCTGATCGAAAATGCCAAGCAGTTGCGGACGTTAATCAACGCCATGCCCGATTCCGTCTGCTTCAAGGACGGCGAGGGCCACTGGATCGAGGCAAACGACTGCTGCCTGCGCATTTTTGAGCTGGAGCATGTCCCGTACCAGGGCAAGCACGACGAGGAGCTGGCGCGACTGTCCCCCCATTACCGGAGCGCGTTGCTGCAATGCGCCGAGTCGGACAAGCGGGCGTGGGAAGAGGGCAAGCCTGTCCGCCTGGAAGAGATCATTTTCGTCAGTCGGGAAGAATCGCGCATTTTTGACGTGCGCAAAGTTCCACTCTTCGACCCGGACGGCAGGCGCATCGGCCTGTTGGTCATCAGCCACGACATTACCGAGCTGAAAAAGACCGAGGAACTGCTGCGAAAATCAGAAAAGCTGTCTGTCGTCGGCCAGTTGGCCGCAGGCGTCGCGCACGAAATCCGCAACCCGCTGACCTCGATTCGCGGCTTCATCCAGTTCATTCAGGAGGGCAACTACAAGCGGGAGTATTTTCAGACGATCCTCTCCGAGCTGGATCGCATCCAATCGGTCGTGAACGAATTTTTGGTGCTCGCCAAGCCGCAGGTCATCAACTTCACGCCGCGCAACCTTTCGCCGCTCTTGCATCAGGTAGTAGAGCTGCTGCAAACCGAGGCGATTTTAAACAACGTCCAGATCACGGTGGAGCTGGACGAGACTGCCACGATGGTCAATTGCGAAGAAAATCAATTAAAGCAGGTCTTTATCAATATTTTAAAAAATGCGATCGAAGCCATGCCAAACGGCGGGCGCATCACGATTCAGCTCCAGCAGCTCGGCGACACCCTTTCTGTGCGCATTCAGGACCAGGGAGAGGGGATAGGCGAAGAGCGCATCCAGAAGCTGGGCGAGCCGTTTTATACGACAAAAGAAAAGGGAACAGGTCTCGGCCTGATGATTAGCTACAAAATCATCCAAGCTCATCAAGGGAACATGAAAATCAGCAGCCAGCGGAACAAGGGAACAACGGTGGAGATTACGCTGCCGGTATGTGCGTCCTTTGCATGAGCTTTTGGCGATAGCCCAGGGGGAAAGCCTCTGGGCTTTTTCGGTGGCAACAGGTTCGGGAAGCAGCGCGACAATTGACGGGAAAAGTCGAAAAGAAAAAATGACAGAATATTGACAAAACAGAGCCCGGATGTTATTTTCTGGATAGGAAAACGTTTACCTGAATGAGAGAAAGTGAGTGAGAGACCATTTCTGTCACCATAAAAGACATTGCCCAACTCGCCAACGTCTCGATTGCCACCGTCTCGCGGGTATTGAACAACTCGAAGCCAGTCAGGCCGGAGCTGCGCGAGCGGGTTTTGCGCATCGTCCAGAAGACGGGCTTTCAGCCGAATGCGATCGCCCGCAGTCTCGTCAGCAAGGAAACCCGGATTATCGGCGTCATGATTCCGGACATCAACAACAATTTTTACTCTAACCTCACCTACGGGATCGACAGTGTCCTCAGCGAAGACGACTACAGCATGTTTTTAGCGATCTCGGACGAGGTCGTGGACAAAGAGCTGAAGTATTTGCGCCTGTTCAAAGAAAAGCAGCTCGATGGCGTCATCATCGCCAGCATTCATTTTCTGGAGAGCAGCTTCCAGACGCTCCACGACATGCAGGTGCCGATGGTCGTGACGGGGCATGACTTGCCCGGCTATCAGATTCCGACCGTCAACGTCAACAACGTCCAGGCGTCCTACGATGCCACGGCCTATCTCATCTCGCAGGGCCACCGGAAAATCGCCTGTGTCTCCGGGCCGCTGTGGGACCCGCCGTGCGGGCTGGACCGCATGGGCGGATACCGCAAAGCGATGCGCGCGCACGACCTGCCGATTCACGAGGGCTTTGTCGTAGAGGGCGATTTCACTGCCAAAAGCGGCTATGAGGCCATGCGCCGCATCTGCGAGGAAGCTGTGCGTCCGACCGCCGTGTTTGTCGCCACAGACCTGATGGCCGTAGGCGTGCTCAACTATTTGCACGACCACGGGATTCGCGTTCCGGAAGACATCTCGGTCATGGGGTTTGACAACCTGGAGCTGGCCTCCTTGACCCGCCCCATGCTGACGACCGTACACAACGACCCGTTCATGTACGGCAAGGCAGCGGCAGAGCAACTGCTCAAGCAAATCCGCAACGAGCCGGTGGAGCGGATGAGCACCGTGCCGCACCATCTCGTCATCCGGCAAAGTGTAAGCGCTGTATTTGAGGGAGCATCACGAACTGCCCATAGATGAACCTGCAAGCTCCGCGAGAAAAAAGGAGGGGAAGCATTTGAAGCTCGGTGTGTTTACCGTTTTGTTTAGCGACAAGTCGTTTGAGGAAATGCTCGACCATGTGAAGGAGGCGGGACTGGAGGCAGTGGAAATCGGGACGGGTGGTTATCCCGGCAACGCGCACTGCCCGCTCGATGAGCTGCTGGAAAGCGAGCAAAAGCGTCAGGCGTACCGCAAAGCCGTCGAGGAGCGGGGACTGGTCATCAGCGCGCTCAGTTGCCACGGCAATCCGCTTTCGCCGGACAAAAGCTTTGCCCAGCAGTCGCACGAGACGTTCGTCAAAACGGTTCAGTTGGCTGAGTTGCTGGAAGTTCCTGTCGTCAATTGCTTTTCCGGCACGGCGGGAGATCACGAAGGCGCGAAGTACCCGAACTGGCCTGTCGCTCCCTGGCCGAATGAATACCGCGACGTGCTGAACTGGCAGTGGAACGAGAAGCTGATTCCGTACTGGAGAGAGTGGGGCGGCTACGCCAAGTCGCATCAGGTCAAAGTCGCCCTGGAGTTGCACGGAGGCTTTCTCGTCCATACACCGGGTACGCTGCTCAAGCTGCGCGAGCAAGTCGGAGACGCGATCGGGGCCAACTTCGACCCGAGCCATATGTGGTGGCAAGGCATTGATCCGGTAGCGGCGATCAAAATATTGGGAAAAGAACAAGCGATCTACCACTTCCATGCCAAAGATACGTATATCGATCAGGACAAGGTGAACATGTACGGGCTGACCGACATGAACTCGTACGCGAATCTCAATGAACGGGCGTGGTATTTCCGCACGGTCGGCTACGGACACTCGCAGCAGACGTGGGCGGACATGATGAGCGCCCTGCGCATGAACGGCTACGATTACGTCATCAGCATCGAGCACGAAGACGCGATCATGTCGATTGAGGAAGGCTTCGAGCGCGCCGTGCAAAATTTGCAGCAAGTCATTTTGCGCGAGCCGATCAAAAATCTTTGGTGGGTGTAGGAGGGAGATGTAGCGAATATGCGCACACACAAAATCGGGATCATCGGGGCAGGCGGGATCGCTCTGGCTCATCTGGAGGCAGCCAAGAGGGAGCCGCGTGCAGAGATCGTCGCCATTGCAGATGTGTCGCGGGAAACGGCAGCGGAAAAAGCCGAGCAGTACGGGATTGCGCACGTCTTTACCGACTATGAGGAGATGCTTTCGCAAGCGCCGATCGACGCGGTGATCGTCTGCGTCCCGAACTATTTGCACGCGCAAGCGGCGAAACAAGCGCTGGCAGCAGGCAAGCATCTGCTCTGCGAAAAGCCGATGGCCATGAACGCCCAGCAGGCGGAAGACATGATCGAGGCGGCGAAGCAAGCCGGGAAAATTTTGATGGTCGCGCAAAACAACCGCTTTCGCAGCCAAGCCCAGCAAGTCAAGGCATGGCTGGACGAAGACAGGTTAGGCAGCATCTATCACGCCAAGACAGGCTGGGTGCGGCGCAACGGCATTCCCGGCTGGGGGAGCTGGTTTACGCAAAAAGAGCTGGCAGGCGGAGGCCCTTTGATTGACATCGGGGTACATATGCTCGACTTGACTTTGTGGCTGCTCGACCATCCAAAGCCGGTGTCTGTACTCGGCCAGACGTATGCGCAATTCGGCCCGCACAAGCGCGGACTGTCCGAGTGGGGCAGGCGCGAGGAAAACGGCAAGTTTGACGTCGAAGACATGGCGGTCGCGATGATTACGTTTGAAAACGGATTTTCGCTCACGCTGGACGCAAGCTGGGCTTCTCACATCGAAAAAGAAAACGTTTTCCTGCAACTGTACGGGCAGGCGGGAGGCGTCTCGCTCGGCTTGCTTGAGGAAAAGCTGACGCTGTACCACGAGTGGGGCGGCGTGACGGCGACGACGGAGCTGTCGCCAACGCCTTGCAACGAGCGGGTGATGCTGCTCGCCAATTTCCTCGATGCGGTCGAAGGGAAGGCGCAGCCGCTCTGCACACCGGAGCAAGCCTTGTACATCACCCGGTTGATCGAGGCGATTTACCAGTCGGCGCAAACAGGCGAGGCTGTCCGACTGTAACGGCGGTTTTACGGCCTGCTTTGGCAGGCGACATAGATCCATAAAGAGCATAGGGGGTTAAATTGCATGAAAGTTATGAAACGGCTTACATCAATGGGACTTACCTTGACAGTTGCACTCTCCTTGGCAGCATGCTCATCAGCTCCGCAACAATCCGCGCCCGCACAGGGACAGCCCGCGACCGAGGCACCGAAGACAGAACCGGCTCCGCAGCCCGCCGCAGAAAAAGTCAAGCTCGTCTACGCGCGCGGCAAAGATGCGACCGACTCCACGAAAAAGCTCGTCGAAGCTTTTCAAAACGCCCACCCGAACATCGAGGTAGAGATTCGCGAAATGCCGTCTGACACCGGACAAAGCCACGACCAGTACGTCACCATGTTCAGCGCGCAGTCCCAGGAGATCGACGTGTTTGACTTAGACGTCATCTGGCCCGCGGAATTTGCCCAGGCCGGCTATTTGCTCCCGCTGGACCGCTTGATCGAGCAGGACGGCATTGACACCGGCAAATACATCAAAGGGGCGATGGATGCCGGAAACTTCGGCGGCCAGCAGTGGACCATGCCGAAATTCATCGATGCCGGGCTGCTGTTTTACCGCAAGGACCTGGTCAAAGAGCCGCCCAAAACATGGGATGAGCTGATCGCGCAGGCGAAAGCCACGAAGGGGCAGGGCGGCACGAAATTCGGCTACCTGATGCAAGCGAAGCAATACGAAGGACTGGTGTGCAACTTCGTCGAGTTCATTGCCTCCTACGGCGGAAAAATTTTGGATGAACAAGGCAACGTGGCGATTAACAATCCGGCCACCATCAAAGGCTTGAACAAAATGATCGAGGTCGTCCAATCGGACTTCGTGCCGAGCAACATCACCACCTTTATGGAGACCGAATCGCATACCGCTTTCCTCGAAGGACAATCGGCTTTCGTCCGCAACTGGCCGTACCAGTTCGCGCTCGCACAAGATCAGGCGCAGTCCAAAATCGTCGACAAAGTAGCAATCGCTCCGCTGCCGGCAGGCGATGCCGGGTCCGCTGCGGCGCTCGGCGGATGGATGGGCGGCATCAACAAGTTCAGCAAGCATCCGAAAGAAGCGTGGGAATTTCTGAAGTTTATGACGGGGGCCGAAGGGCAAAAAATTTCGGCGGTGCACGGCGGACTCGCGCCGACTTTCCTGCCTGTGTATGAAGATGCCGAAGTGCAAAAGGCAAGCCCGCTGTTCGCCAACAAAGACTTCGTAGATGGCGTCAGCGCTGCCGTCTCCCGTCCGACTACGCCGATTTATCCGAAAATCTCCGAAGTAATCCAGATCGAGGTGTCCAAGGCTCTCGCCGGACAGCAAACCGCCGAGCAAGCTGTGCAAAACATGGAAACGAAAATGAATGAGCTGATAAAAAAATAACGCAAGGCAAGCCGGAAAGAATACGGGTCCAATGGCTTCCGGGAGGGCGCGTCTCTCCCGGGAGTGAATGGATGTCGGATTTTGCCCAGTACCTCGAATGTTCCTATCAGGATAGAAGGTGGTGAACGGATGAATCGACAAAACAAAGGGTCCCTTTCGGAAAAACAGACGGGCTATTTGCTGATTTTTCCCGCACTGCTGATTATACTCGTCATCGCGATTTGGCCTGTCATGCGATCGTTTTGGATCAGTCTGCACGACATCCGGTTGAATGACCCGACGAAGACAGAGGTCCACTCTTCCTATGGGCTGGACATGGAGCGCTACGTCAGCACGCTGCCCAATTTGCTCCGCTATGTGAAAAGAGAGGCAGAGTCTGCCGAAGGGGCAACGAAGGAACAACTGGACGCCATCCGGCAGCAGATCGAGCAAATGAATGCTTCCCTCAACCAGACAGGCGAGATCGCGAGCCGTTACCACGCCGTCGATCAGTTGCTGCTCGAATTCAAGCCGATTCCCGCCGAACTGAAATATGTGACGCTGACAGGCGAGCAGACAGATGCTGTGCGGACAACCTTGGAGCAGGCGGAGGCGGCACTCCTTGCGCTTGGCGCGCAAAAGCAACTGTCTAAGCCCGAGGGGGCGGTCGGCGTCATGGCGGGGATCCAATCCTCGCTGATCGAACCGAACTACATTGGCTTCGCTTATTACCAGAAGTTTTTGACCGACAGCCGCATGTGGGCCGCTTTGTACAACACGTTCTTTTTCACTGTCATCTCTGTTGCGATTGAGCTTGTGCTCGGCATGGGCATTGCGCTGCTCCTCAATCGGCCGTTTCGCGGGCGGGGGCTTGTCCGCGCGACCGTGCTGATTCCGTGGGCCATCCCGACGGTCATTTCCGCCATGATGTGGAAATTTCTTTACGACGGGCAAAACGGGATTGTGGCGCATCTGTTCGAGGTGACAGGGCTTGTCTCGGACATGGGCGTGCTGCTCTCGACGAAGGCAGGCGCGATGTTTTCCGTCATTTTGGCCGACGTCTGGAAAACGACGCCGTTCATGGCCTTGCTGCTCTTTGCGGGCTTGCAGACCATTCCGCAAAGCTTGTACGAAGCCGCCTCTGTAGATGGGGCCAACCGCTTCCAGCAATTTTTCCGCATCACCTTGCCCATGCTCAAGTCGACGATTCTCGTGGCGCTGTTGTTCCGCACGCTCGACGCGTTCCGCGTGTTCGACCTCATTTACGCGCTCACAGGCGGGGGGCCAGCCAACTCGACCGAAACGATTTCCATCTACGCCTACAAAACGATGTTTGCGCAGATGAGCTTTGGCGAAGGCTCGGCGCTCGCTGTCATTGTTTTCTTGTGCGTCGCCTTGATTTCGATTGGCTACGTCAAAATTTTGGGAGCAGACCTCTTGGGTGAGGGCAACGGAAAATAAGGAGGAAACGTGCATGCAAAAAAGTGCAGGGCCCTTGTTCTACGTCGGATTGCTGCTTTTTGTCTTCGTCGTCATGTTCCCGTTTTTATGGATTTTGCTCGCCGCCCTAAAACCCCCAGGGGAGCTGTTCGGTGAGCGCGCCTTTCAGTTCATCATCGAGAATCCGACGCTCGACAACTTCATCCGCGTATTCACCGAACGGCCATTTGCCACATATTTGTGGAACTCGACGGTAGTAGCGACGCTGACGACGCTGTATTCGATCACGATTGCGTCCTTTGCCGCGTATGCGATCGCCTGGCTGTCTTTTCGCGGGAAGACGATCATTCTCGGCGTCGTTTTGGCCGTCTCCATGTTCCCGCAAATCGCCACGATCTCGCCGATTTTCATGTTCATGCAGTCCGTGGGTCTGACAAACAGCTACCTTGGCCTGATTATCCCCTATACGACCTTCGCGCTGCCGCTCGCCATCTGGAATTTGACGATCTTCTTCCGCAAAATTCCGAGCGATCTCGGAGAAGCCGCCAAAGTGGACGGGGCGAGCATTTGGCAGACGATGACACGCGTGTTTTTTCCGCTGGCGATGCCAGGCGTGTTTACGACGGCGATTCTCGTCTTTATCGCCGCCTGGAACGAATTTTTGTTTGCGCTCACGCTGAATACGCAGGAAGCGATGAAGACAGTTCCGGTGGGCATCGTCATGTTTCAAGGGATGTTCACGATTCCGTGGGGGGAAATCTCGGCTGCGTCCATCATCGTGACCGTGCCGCTCGTAATTATGGTGCTGATTTTCCAGAGACGGATTATCTCCGGCTTGACGTCCGGCGCAGTCAAAGAGTGAGGCGTGCGACTTGAGTGGCACAGCATGCGGCTCGCCCAGGCTGGCAGGAATTTTCAGCAGAAGCGCGAACTATGACGAAAACAAACCTGCCAGCACAGACAAAAGGGGAGAGTCCATGCCGTTTTCACCGTTTGAAATTCGCGTACAACCAGAGGCGATTCACGATGGCCATGTGAACAACGTCCAGTACATGGCGTTTTTGGAGCAGGCTCGCCAGCCGTGGTATCACTATTTTTCCCGCCTTGGCTTCCGCTCGTTCGTGGCCAGGCTGCAAGCCGAATACAAAAAGGAAGCCTTTCTCGGCGACGTCCTGCTGATTCATTCGTCCATAGAACGGGTGGGCAACACGAGCTTTGTGCTCAGGCAGCTCATCCGCAACCAGCGCGATGAGCTTGTCTTGCAAGCAGAGGTTACGTTTGTCGCCATTTGCGCAAGGACGGGCGAAAAGATTCGCGTGCCCGATGAGCTGCGGCAGCAAGCGTAAGCAGGGGAAGTCCGCTTGCTCGCCTGGCAAAAGACGCCCGTGCAGGAAAAGAGGGTCCGATCGCTTCAGAATCGGGCTTTTTTTGGCGTGCCCAAACGAAAAACGACCGCTGCTTCTGGCGTCCGGGCCTTCAGTCAAACGTTTTTTCCGGAGACGGGCAAAACGGCACGAGATGGCGACGACGCCGTCTAGCCGCTAACCATGACAAAAGTTTCCGCTACAGAAAAAAAGAATGTTGAAATTTATGGCAAATTTTACTGAAATACACTTTGCGTACAAACTTTCCTCACGATTCGCTGTTGGTTTTGTCTCGTTTCGACGAAAAATCCACTCTGAACAGGAAGGAAGCGCGGTACAGAAATGAGATCCGTTGAGTTGCAGCCGCGAAACAAGCCATGTCCAGTAAAATAACGACCAGCCACATCTCGCTGCCAAAAGGGGGAGGCGCCATCCAGGGAATGGGCGAAACCTTTGCGCAGCATGAGTTTACCGGAACGTTTTCCTTTTCCCTTCCCATCCACCTCACGCCCGGTCGAGGGTGTTTTCCAAAAACTGCAGCTCGCGTACAGCTCAGGAGAGGGGAACGGCATTTTCGGTCTGGGATTCAGCCTGTCTCTCCCTTTGCTCTCGCGCAAAACCGCCAAAGGAATCAACGATTGCATTTCCTTGCACATCATGCCTATAATCTATATATCAAAAAAAATTGATGAATGAGGTCATCTTCCATGAACAATCTGAAACAAAAGTTGGAGCAGTATGAGAAGAAATTCAAAGCGCTCGCCGATCAGAGACGATTAGAAATTATGTATGAGCTGTGCCAGCGAGGGAAAACGTGCGTCTGCGACCTTACGGAAGTTTTTGACATGCCGCAATCCAAGCTCTCGTACCATCTCAAAGTTTTGCTGGACGCCAATCTGATTACAAAAGAGACAAAAGGAACATGGAGTTACTACGATTTGAATGATGAGGAAGTGAATCACCTGCTATCGGAAGAGCTTTGTTGCATCTTCAGGAAAGCCGGAAAAGGAAGCTGCTGCTAATTTTTTTTGATCCTTACATCAATTTTTTTTGATGAATGACTTTTGAATCAGGGGAGGAATCAGAAATGAAGTATGCGCACGTTAGAATCAATGTTTCGCATTTGGCGAAATCAGTTGAATTTTACCAGAAAATGTTTGGGGTGAAGCCTGTAAAGGTCAAGGGCGATTATGCGAAGTTTTTGCTGGAAAGCCCAGGGCTAAACTTTACCTTGAATGTTCGGGACGCGATTCGCGGTAACCAGGTGAATCACTTCGGCTTCCAGGTGGAACGCGCAGAAGAGATCGCTCTTCACAAGGAACGGTTGGAAAAGGAAGGCATCCTGGTGCGTGACGAACTGGATACGACCTGCTGCTATGCTGTCCAGGACAAATTTTGGATCACCGATCCGGACGGAAACGAATGGGAGTTTTTTTACACAAAGGCTGACAGCGACCTCCGCTATACGAAACAAGTAGCTTGCTGTGTAGAGGAAAATACAGCGCGGGATACAGTTTCGTGTTGCTAAGCCAAAAAGGAGTATTTCATGAAGCCATTATCGTTGTTAGACCGTTTCTTGACCCTCTGGATTTTTCTTGCGATGGCAGTCGGCATTTTGGCAGGGACGTTCATACCGGGTTTTACGAATAGTTTGCACCGTTTCCAGATGGGCACCACCTCGATCCCGCTTGCCATCGGCCTGATTTTGATGATGTATCCCCCGTTGGCAAAAGTTCGATACGAGGAAATGGCTCGTATTGGGAAGGACAAAAAAGTTCTTTTCCTGTCGCTGCTTCAAAACTGGGTGATTGGTCCGATCCTGATGTTTTTGCTGGCCGTCATTTTCTTGGCCGATCAGCCAGAATACATGGCAGGGCTGATTGTGATTGGCTTGGCCCGTTGTATTGCGATGGTCATTGTGTGGAATGACCTCGCCAAAGGGGATACAGAATACGCGGCTGCGCTGGTGGCATTCAATTCGGTGTTCCAGGTGCTCTTCTTCTCCATATACGCGTATGTGTTTCTCACGCTCATTCCGGAATGGCTGGGCATCCAGGGAGCGATGGTGACGTTTACCATGGCGGACGTGGCAAAATCGGTGCTCCTGTACTTGGGGATTCCGTTTCTTGCCGGGATGCTGACGCGTTTTGGTCTGGTCAAAGCAAAGGGCAGGGAATGGTATGAAAAAGTATTTCTGCCCAAACTAAGTCCGCTCACGTTGGTTGCCTTGCTTTTTACCGTCATCGTCATGTTTTCGATGAAAGGGGAAAGCATCGTCAGCGTACCTGTAGACGTCGTTCGCATTGCGATTCCTTTGCTGATTTACTTTTTCGTGATGTTCTTTCTTGCTTTTTACATGGGGAGGAAGATCGGTGCCGCTTATCCGGTTACGGCGACCTTAGCGTTTACAGCAGGCAGCAATAACTTTGAGTTGGCAATCGCCGTAGCCATCGGTGTGTTTGGGATTCATTCAGGCGCAGCGTTTGCAGCAGTTATCGGCCCGCTTGTGGAAGTGCCTGTGATGATCGCCTTGGTTAACGTCTCATTATGGTTGCGCCGAAAATATTTTGCTAACACATAAAAGTTGAAAAGGGGAGGACAGGATGGAAAACAAAAAAACGATTTACTTCTTGTGCACAGGGAACTCTTGCCGGAGCCAAATGGCCGAAGCATGGGGAAAGAAATACTTGGGCCACGCCTGGAATGTGTTTTCAGCCGGGATCGAAGCGCACGGTATCAATCCAAATGCTGTGCGAGCGATGCAAGAAGTCGGAATCGACATGTCCGATCACACCTCAGATGTGATAGATCCGGCCATTTTAAACAAAGCGGACCTTGTCGTGACGCTTTGCCATCACGCGGATTCCGCTTGCCCGATCACACCGCCGCATGTGAAACGGGTTCATTGGGGATTTGACGATCCTGCCGGAAAAGAATGGGCGGAATTTCAGCGGATTCGCGATGAAATCGGTTCCCGGATCAAGAGATTCGCCGAAACGGGAGAATAAAATTTTGCCTCGCAGAAAGAAGACTAAAAGCCCGTACCTCCCCGGTAACGGGCTTCTTCCACGTCCAACCCCTCACACTCCCCCCAAATAAACCGCTTCACAAAGCGCTCTTGGCCGCCCGAGCAAAAATCCTTGGCCGAGGGGGACGCCCAATGTTTTTGCCGTCGCCAGATCGTCGGGTTCCTCCAAGCCTTCCAACACGAGATGGGATTGGCCCCGGCAAAAGTCGACGAACAGGGAGACGAGCTTTTGCTTGTTGGGGCTGAGCGCCAACTGGTTGCCAAAGTAGCGGTCCAGCTTCACGATGTCTGGCTCGTACTCCACGATTTTTCGCAAAGATGCAGCACCGGAGCCTACATCATCAAGCGCGATCAAATAGCCGTATGCGCGCAAGTCGCGAATTTTTTGCCCGAGAAGCCGAATGTCCCACATCTTGTCTTCCTCTGTCGCCTCGTTGATCTCCAGCACGATGCGCTGGCAGCAGGCGGGATGCGCGGCCAGCATCTCCTCAAGCAAGGCGCAAAAACCCGGATGCAGCAAGGTCGAAGGAAACACATTGAGAAACAAATAAGGCGCGTGCTGCGCTTGAGACACTTCGGCAAAGTAGGCAAATACAGCTCCGCGCATGGCCGTCGTGTCCAACTCGTACAGGCGGCCGCTTTGGCGGGCCGTCTGGAAAAGCCGCTCAGGCGAAGCGCCGGATGAGCAGCGTAGCAGAGCTTCGTATCCGAAGCATTTTCCGTTAGCCAGCTCGACGAGTGGCTGAAAAACGGAATAATGCGCTTGTGGCTGGATAGAGTCGGTCATGAACAGAAATTCCCTCCTGATTAGGAGTATGCAAACGACCCCTCGTCAAAAGGGGCAAGAGAACAGAATTTTCCCTGCAGAAAAATTGTTTCGTTCAGGAAAGATTGAGTTTATTCTACAACACAATAAACGATTTTGCAATTAAGTTTACCAAAGGAAACATTTTTGGGTATGTACAAAATATTTTTCTTCTTGTACACTGTCCTTGTAATCCACTGAACAGGAGGAATTTTCCAATGGGAGCTTTTACATTGCCACAATTGCCGTATGCCTACGATGAACTGGAGCCGTATCTGGATGCGAAAACGATGGAAATTCATCACGGGAAACACCATGCTACCTATGTCGCCAATCTGAACAAGGCTCTGGAAAACTACCCCCAGTTCCAGAACGCTACGGTGGAGGAGCTTATCTGTCACTTGAACGATTTGCCGGAAGAAATTCGCACAGCGGTCCGCAATCACGGCGGCGGCCACTACAGTCACAGCCTGTACTGGTCGATCATGAGTCCAACGGGCGGCGGAAAGCCGCGCGGGGACATCGCCAAGGGTATCGACAAGCACTTTGGCAGCTTTGCGCAAATGAAGGAGGAGCTGACGAAAGCCGCCATCAGCCGCTTCGGCTCCGGCTGGGGCTGGCTGGTCGTCGACGGGGACAAGCTGGAAGTGACGAGCACGCCGAATCAGGATACGCCGTTCATGGAAAAGAAAACGCCGATTTTGGTCGTGGACGTCTGGGAGCACGCCTACTATTTGCAGTACCAAAACAAGCGGCCGGATTTCGTGTCCTCCTGGTGGAACGTCATCGATTGGGAGAGGTCAACCGGCGCTACAACGAGGCCATGAGGTAAACCGTGGGGATGGGAGCAGCGGCTTTTCGCGAACCGACCACCCGGCAAAAGCTATTGTTGTACATGAAAAAGCACGGGACGGTCAGCGTCCAGGAGCTGGCGGAGCATTTGCGGATTACGAAAGTCGCGGTGCGCAAGCATTTGGATGTGCTGCACCGGGAGCGCTATCTCGACGCCCAGATCATGCGCCGGCAGGTTGGCAGGCCCGTGTTCGTGTACCAACTGACGCCACGGGCCGAGCGCTTGTTTCCGACGGAGTACGAAGGCTTGGCTGTGGAGCTGCTTGGCGATATGGGCGACCTGTTTGGCGATTCGCTCGTGCATGCGCTGTTCGAGCAAGCCCGAGCATTGGGGCGGAATGGAACTCAGCCTGGAAGCGCTGTCTTCCTTGAACCCGGATCACTTGCTGCTGATGGAAAGCAGCGAGCACAAAATGAGCGACAGCAACGTCTGGAAAGGGCTCAAAGCGGTGCAAAACGGCCATGTCTACAAGATCAGCCAGGTCGATAACTACAACTATTCCTTCACCGCGATCGGGCGGATGCAGCTTTTGGACAAGCTGGGCAACCAGATTTTGCAGCGCCAGTAACGGCTGGTGTGCAGCGAAAAGCGTACTGCCTGATTTCCGGGCAGGACAGTCAGGGCGAACGACCGCCGTTTCAGCAGCGAAACAGCGCGATAGCACGCGCCGGGAAGTTGCGTACCGTCCGGCGGTCCAGATGAATCGCCGTTCTCGCCCCAGTCCGTGGAATGGCATTTGCGACAGAAAAATCCGTTTTGCAGTAGTTTCGCTCCGTCTTTAGGTGGTGGCGCCCGGCGATTTTTCCATAAGATGATGACAGCACGTTACGAAAGGAGTAGAGAGAATATGGGACGAGTACGTGTCAGTATTTTTTTCAGCGTTTTCGTCGCAATGGTCGGCTTGATGATTATCGCTCCCGTCATGCCGCCATTGATTCGCGAATTAGGACTGAGTGAGACGCATTCAGGGTTAATCATTTCTCTGGGCTCTGTCGCGATGGCTGTCATGGCGCCAGTGTGGGGGAGATGGAGCGATACAAAAGGGAGAAAGCCGGTTATTTTGATTGGCTTTTTGGGGATGTTCGTCAGCTACGTGTTGTTTACGCTCACGATGTATGCGGGGCTGGCGAACCTCATCGGCGGCAGCCTGCTGGTGACGCTGCTCATCGTGGCGCGCGGGATGGTCGGGATGTTTATTCCTGCCGTTCCATCGTCGGCGCAAGCGTACATGGCGGATGTGACCGATGAAAAAGGCCGGGCGTCGGGGATGGCGCTGATCGGGGCCGCGAATGGCATGGGGCTGGTGATGGGGCCTGCGATCGCCGGGGTGTTTGCGCTCATCGGCTTGATCTGGCCGCTGTACATCGGCGCGCTGCTGCCGCTCATCGCGTTTGCCGTCGTGCTGCTGTTGATTCCGCCGCACAAGCCAATCGTCACGGAAAAAGCCCCCAAGCTGAACCCGTTCCAAAAAGGCTTGCGGCTGTATTTGTTCGCTGGACTGGCTACGATGATGAGCATCGTCACGTTGCAGGTCGTCGGCGGGTTTTACTTCCAGGATCAGTTGTCACTGACGACAACGGAAACGGCCCGGATGCTGTCGTTCGGGATGATGCTGAGCGGGATCGCGATGATCTTCACCCAAGGAGTGCAGATGAAAAATCCGAAATGGCAGCCGCGCTCGCTGATTTTGGTCGGCTCCTTGCTGGTGATTGCCGGAACGTCGCTGTTTTTGTTTGTGATCCATGCCGTCGGTTTTTACATAGCCTTCTTCCTGTTTGGCGTAGGCACCGGGCTGATGATGCCCGGCTTCATGGCTGGCGCGTCCCTTGCTGTCTCGCGTGAGCAGCAGGGGGGAGTAGCCGGACTGGTGGGAGCCGTGCAAGGAGTTTCCGCTGTCATTGCCCCGATTTTGAGCACAAGCTTGTACCAGTTGGAAAAGCATCTGCCTTTTGGCGTCGTCTCTGTAGTCGTGCTGGTGATGGCGATTACGATGCTTGTAACCAAAGCCAAAAGCGCCCCTGCAACAACTGTGCTGGCGACAAAGCATTCGGAGTAGGCAATCGAAGCAAGTCGCAAGGACCCGTTTTCTCACGAACGAGTTGGGGAGCGGGTCCTGTTTTTCAGATGTTGGTGATAATGATTATCGTTCCTACCAATCTGTCCTTTAAGAGAAAGGAGTGCTGCTTTTGTGAGTACGGAGTCGGAGATGTCTGGTCTGTTGAAAATCGCCGGAGAGAAAAAAGGGCTGTTGATCGCTGCCAGCATCTTTTCCATCCTCTCCAGCCTGCTGCAAATCGCCCCCTTTTGTGGCGGTGTACAAAATTGTCGAGGAGCTGCTCAGAAACGCGCAAAGTCCTGCCGGCATCGACCGGGAGCTGGTCGTGTATTGGGGCGTTGTCGCTTTTCTCGCTCTGGTCGGGGCACTGCTCGCGCTGTACGTCGGGCTGATGTGCTCGCACGTCGCGGCGTTCCAGATTTTGTACCAGCTCCGGGTGCGGCTGGCCGAGCACGTCGCAGCAGGCGATCAACGAGCTGGTCAAAAGCAAAACGGTCATCCTGTCGCGCATCGCCTGAAGACGAGCCAAAACGCGGATAAAATCATCGTGCTGGACCAAGGCCGCCTCGCAGAAGAAGGAACCCACAGCGAGCTTGTCGCCAGAGCCGGACTGTATGCCAATTTGTGGAGCTTGCAGCAGGAAGCGGAGGGCTGGCGGGTGAAATAAAACAGACGATAATCCCGTCCAAGCGGCGGGGTTTTTGGCGTTGCCAAGCGTTCCTATGCGCCCCCACGCGCTCTCAAGCGTTCCAGGCAAGAGCAGGGTCGTTTTGCAGCAAGACGAGCAGTTTTTTTTCTGAACAGACAAGACAACCAGCGCAGAGGTGAAAACAAGCGTATGAACCAAGCAGCACACTGGTATGCGGTCGAGAATGTAGTAGACAAGCATTGTGCGCTCGCAACCTGAATGCTCTCTATCGGAACGAATCGTTCCAGCAAACCGTCGTTCTCCCGGAGCAGGTCGGCACAGGCTACTGGCAGCGGACGAGCCTGAATGCCATGGTGGACGTGATGATCTGCGACATTGTTTTCCGATAAGAGTTTGGCATGAAGAGCACGGAGCGGGACGACTGGATGAAAATTTGCTTTGGAGCTCGAACGACACCCATCTGGACCATGGCATCGCACCCGGTGAGGTGATCGCATTCGGGAGAGCAGAGACGAGCAGTACGTGTCATTTCGCAGCGGAGCGCCACTTTCGTTGTTTGACTGTCAAGCTGGACGTGCCCCAAGCTCGTGCAGGCGTGGCCGATTCCCCGCCTGGAAGCGCAGTAGAGCCGAATGGCAGCGCGCGACAAGCTGTACGACAGCCGGAAAATGACGCCGCTCGTCAAGCGTATCCTCCACGAAATCATGCGCTGCCCGTACCGCGCGGAAATCCGCCGTATGTATATGGAAGGGAAAATACTGGATCTTTTGGCCGTGTATATGGATGAAGTTTTGCTGGAAAAAGGTTCGTTGCCCCGCGATGTAGCTCTCTCGAAAACAGACATCGCCAGCTTGCGGCAAGCCAAGCAAATCGTGGACGCGAACCTGATTGCCCCGCCGAGCCTGGTTGAGCTGTCGCGGCTCATTTGCCTCAACGAGTACAAGCTGAAAAAAGGCTTCAAAGAGCTGTTCGGCCTGCCGGTACACGCCTATGTGATCGACCAGCGGCTGGAGCTGGCCCGCTGCTTGCTGGAGCAAGACGGCAGCAGCGTGACCTATGCGGCCAGCATGGTAGGCTTCAACAACCTGGGACAGTTCGCGGAAACGTGAAAGCCGACCGCTTCGGCAATCGCTTGCACGCGCTCTCCAGCCAGCAGCTTGCGCTTGGCTTCGTCCATGCGCAGACCGTCGATGTAGGCGGAAACAGACTTGCCCGCAACCCGCTCGCTCGGCAAAAGCTTCGCGATACCGCACCAGGCAGGGGCACAGCATCCTTTTTTCAAAATGCAGCGCAGCGTCAGTAACAGACCGTCCAGACAAAATCCCGTGCATGCTTTTGGGTGCTCTTTTGGTAAAATGAACAGAAGGCGACAAATCCGACCAAAAAAGGAGCAATGGGAAACGATGACCCAAGCCATTCCAGAGGCAGGCTGGCATTTTGACAACAGCTATGCGACTCTGCCGGAAACTTTTTTCACGAGACTGAACCCTACCCCTGTACGCTCACCCAAGCTCGTCATTTTCAACCGTCCGCTGGCTGCTGCCCTTGGCTTGCAAGCCGATGCATTAGATGGAGAAGCGGGAGCGGAGGTGTTTGCAGGCAACCGGATACCTCCGGGCGCCAAGCCGATTGCCCAAGCCTACGCCGGGCACCAGTTCGGACAGTTTACCATGCTCGGGGACGGGCGCGCGCTCTTGATGGGCGAACACATTACCCCGCAAGGCGAGCGGTTTGACCTGCAATGGAAAGGCTCGGGCCGCACGCCGTACTCCCGGCGGGGCGATGGACGGGCGGCACTCGGGCCGATGCTGCGCGAATACATCATCAGCGAAGCCATGCACGGGCTGGGCATCCCGACGACCCGCAGCCTGGCGGTGGTGACGACCGGAGAAACCGTCATCCGCGAAGACGATCTGCCCGGCGCGGTACTTATGCGTGTCGCCTCCAGCCATTTGCGCGTGGGCACCTTCCAATACGCGGCCCAATGGGGGAGCGACGAGGAACTGCGGGCGCTCGCCGACTATACGTTACAGAGACATTTTCCGCAAGCTGCTGAGCAGGACAACCGCTATCTGGCGTTGCTGGAGGAAGTGATTCGCCGACAGGCAGAGCTGATCGCCAAATGGCAGCTCGTCGGGTTCGTCCACGGCGTCATGAACACCGACAACATGTCCATTTGCGGCGAAACGATTGACTACGGCCCGTGCGCCTTCATGGACGCGTACGATCCGGCTACCGTCTTTTCCTCCATTGACTACCAGGGACGTTACGCCTACGGCAACCAGCCGCAAATCGCCGTCTGGAACCTGGCGCGCTTTGCCGAAGCCCTGCTGCCGCTCGTGGATGAAAACCAGGCCAAGGCGGTTCAGGTGGCACAGGATGCGCTCTCCCGCTTTGGCGAGCTGTACTACCGGAATTGGCTCGCTGGCATGCGGGCCAAGCTCGGGCTGTTCGGCGAGGAAGCGGACGACGTGACGCTGATGGAAGAACTGCTCAACTTGCTGCAAAAGCATCGGGCGGACTATACGAACACGTTCCTCGCCCTGACGTTCGATCAGCAAAGGGACGAAGCGTTGTTTGCCGCGCCGGAGTTCGCCGCCTGGCAGGAAAAGTGGCAAGCAAGACAAAAGCGCCATGCTCCCTCCGACGATGCTGTCCGGCAACGGATGAAAGCGAGCAACCCGGCTCTGATCCCGCGCAACCATCGCGTCGAAGCGGCCCTGGAGGCAGCCGTGCAGGAGGGCGACTACAGCGTGCTGGAACGGTTGGTTGCCGCGCTTGCCGATCCTTACGCGCATTCGCCGGAGCAGGCCGAGTACGCCACGCTGCCGCCAGACTCGTGCGGCCCGTATCGGACGTATTGCGGTACGTAATTCACCAGTCGGCCAGGAAGATGCCGGAAGACCTTTGCTGGGGATTGTCCCAAGCAGAGGTTTTTTCTTTTTCCCGCTCCCTGTGCTAAGATAGATTGGTTGAAAAGAGAAAATATTCCAGCGTCCCGGGCGGTATTTTTCCGGGGACGCTGATTCAATTGGGACGGGAGCGGATTGTATGCTGAAACGACTCATGCAGGAAATCATCGAACTGCTGCGGGCAGATATTCCCGGGATGGCAGAGGCGTTTCATCCGCGACACGGCGAAGGAGAAAAACTACAGCGTCCAACAGGAAGACGACCAGCTTTTCTGGAGCTATGGCCGGAGCGGCACCATCCATTTTCTCGACGCGATCCGCAAGCTAAAGCTGCCTGTTTATCAGCCGATGCGCGTCGATACGGGTGTCCACGATCCGCAAGCGTGGCTCCGTAGTCTGGATGCGGGCTGGCAGGAGCGGATCGAGCGGGGCTGCGGCTCTGCTGACGTATTTTTGCATGCCAAGCAGTTGCGGTTTATTGGCGAAGGCATTACCGATGTGACGCCGCTTCAGCATTGCCGCGAGGTGCGCGAGCTGGTGCTGACCGCAAACGAGATTCGCTCCATCGAAGCGCTCCGCGGCTGCCAGCAGTTGAAACGGCTGTATGTGCCGAAAAATCAGCTCAGCGATCTGCGTCCCTTGCAAGGTCTGGCTTATTTGCAAATGGTGAACGTGTCTGCAACCGCCGTCACGGATTTGGCGCCTCTCGCCAGCCTGCCGAGACTGGCGGAGCTGGATATGACGCACACTCCCGTTCGCAGCCTCGCCCCGCTCAAGCAGGCAAAGAGCCTGAAAAGCCTGGCGCTCAGCCGTCCCGATGCAGAGCAGCTTCGCGAGCTGGGCGAGCTGCATTCGTTGTCAGAGCTTGCGATTGTCGGTCTTGGCGACGCGTGCGAGAGCGACTTGGCTGCGCTGGCACAGCTTGTGAATTTGCAGATGTTGCGCCTGGAGGACGTCCGCTTGCCCGATCTGGCGTTTTTGCCAAACAACCGCAAGCTGCGAAGCGTGAAGATGAACAAGACGGCGATTGGCGATATTTCAGCGTTGGCCGAACTGGGCAGTCTGCTTACGCTGGAACTGAACGATTGCCCCGAGCTGGGGAACCTGGAAGCGCTTGGAAAATCACCTTCGCTCGCAAAAATAACGGCCTCCTACCAGCAGTTTGCCCGGTTGAAAGACCGTTTTGCGCGAAAAATTGATTTTTCTTCCATGACAGGCGACATGACGGATGAGGAAGAAGAGATTTGGCATGCGTATGTCCGGTCGTAGGGGGAGGGCGTGCTTGTGTACGGTGCAGGGAATCGTCAAGGGCTACGAGGAAGACAACTTCTGGCTCGTGCTGGACAATCGCAGCATCGTCGGGAAAAAGTCGAGTCTGCAAGAGGCGTAGAGGACTTCTAGCGCCGTGCCGCAGCTTTGTTTCTGTGGGGCGGATCCCGCGGCCAAGTCCAGGTCACCTCCTCCCTCGCGGCAGCAAAACCGCCGGCACAGATATCCGGCACAGCGTAGACAGCCCCAAATACCCGAACAGCGGATACAAAAACATCAGCAACTGGCTGTAGCCAATCAGGCAAAGGATGAAGGCAGCCGCAAAAAGATACAGGTAGAGCCGGGATTCCGGCTGCTGGAGCAGCTCGCGCAGTTGCTGGCCGATCCCGAACACGTTGGAGATGAGCGTGGTGAAAATCTCGGAGTAGAGGACGAACACGAAAAACAGTTGCAGCCATTCATTCCAGCGATCCGTAATGAACAGGATCGGGATGTCCATGAAGCGCACGTCGTCCCAATTCGCCAGCATCGTCGTATGCACGACGAGCAGCATAAAGCCGAGGACGACGCCTCCGATGACCGCCGCGCGGAACAGGACGACTTTTTCGCGGATGGCGTAGCCGATCGGGATCAGGACAGACTGGGCCATCGCCAGATTGAAGGAGACGTACAAAATCGTTTTCCACAAAAAGGCGTAGTCGGAAGGCTTGGCAAGCGGCAAAGGCGATTCGGCGCTGCCGTCAAGCAAAATGAGCAGGGCAAACAGCAGCATGGACGGGACGACGAGCGCATTGACCAGCAAGAGCTGCTCCAGCCCTCTTCGCAGGATGAGCAGCGCGAGCAAAACCGTGGCGGCCGTTCCGAGCAAATACGGGATGTCGAATTGCTCCTCCAGCACGGATCCCGCTCCGGCGAGCATGACGGTCGTGACACCGAACAAGGTTAAAAAGACAAGCACATTCATGGTGCGGCCAAGCATCGGCCCGAACAGCTTTTGATTGAACGATTCGTAAGAGGGCGTGCGCAGTTGATGGGCCAGCAGCATCATCTTGTAGCCCAGCCAGACGAACAGCGACGTGGCCAGCAGGATGCCGACCGTGCCTGCATGGCCATATGAGGTGAAAAACGCGAGAATTTCCTGGCCGCTCGCGAACCCGGCCCCGACCACTGTTCCTATGTAGGTTGCCGCGACCTGGATACTTTTTCCCCACAGTTTCATACGGTCTGTTCCTTTCCAAATGGGATGCTAGTACAAGTGTATGAGGCTTGGGCCAAAACAGAAGAAAAAAGTGGTTGAAGGACAAAGTTGCCCTTATTACCGGGGCCGGCCAGGGAATCGGCAAAGCGATCGCGTTGGCATTCGCCCGCGAAGGCGCCCACGTGGCGATCAACTGCTACAACCAGACTCAGGCGGAAATCGGACGAGGTGGTTGCCCAACTGGCGGGCTGCAGCGGGCAGGTGATGGCAGCGGAAGGCGACGTTACCGACGTGCGCTTTGTGCAGCGTCTGGTCGACGAGACGCTCGCAAAGTTCGGACGTATTGATATTTTGGTGAACAACGCGGGCATTCTTACCCAAAGCCTGATTCACGAAATGACGGTGGAAACATGGGACCGGATGATCGATGTCGATCTGCGGTCCGTGTTCCTGCTGACGAGGCATGTGGTGCCGCACATGATCGAGTAAAAGAGCGGGCGGATCATCAATATCGCTTCGCAAATTGGCCAAAAGGGCGGCGTCAAGCTGAGCTACTACGCGGCGGCCAAGGCGGGGGTCATCGGCTTTACCAAGTCCAGGACGACGAAGCGTGACAGCAAGGTTTTTTCAAGGCGAAGACAGTACTGGTTTATTCTACCGCTTGTTGCTGACGCCAAGCCTTGACCCATGATTTCACACTTGATTCTGTTTTTTCAAGCTTCTCCACCCTCTTCAACGCCTCCTGAACCTCCGTCTTCAGTTCGCATTCCAGTGCAGCCAACTTTTCCCTGCCTTTGCATGTAATCCAGTCATCGCTGATATGTCCCGTCTGCTCTAAATCCTCATGCAATTGATAAAGGTAGGACAGGTTTACCGGTTTCCCGAAATTGTCGCCAAGGTCTTTACAAGAGTGTGGGGACTTTCCATCCAGCGCGCCACGCAGTAGCAGCCAGTCGTAATAATCCGCGACACCAATGATTTTTTTCTCCTGCTCATTTTCAGGCAAAGGGGAGGGAGGGCATGGCGAGGCGGGAAGCTTTTGGTCCAGATCGTGCAAAAAATGGCGAAGCTGCTTGACTTTGGCGGGTACGGCCTTGATGACTGCTCGCTCGCCGGTGTAAAAATGGATGAGACCTTTCTCCATAACCGTATAGTGCAGGGTCGGCCGCTCTGTAGTAGACCAGGTTGATTCCATGAAGAGAATGTCTTTCTGGGCGAGATTTTTCATAATCCGGTAGACGTAGGTCTGGTTGCTGCTCATAGGGAACACATTCATCGAACTGGTCATGTCATAAATATCTTTGGCCATCCATTTTTTCTGCAACGTAAATGCATGGGCCATCACCAAATGAACCAGTTCGTTCAATGTGATTAAATTGGCGAACGGGCGCATGTGCGAATGTTTGCTCAAACCAACCACCATCCATTTGCAATTAGTTCTAAATCTACAATCAGAAGTCGGTATTCCGAAAAAATAGTGTGCCTCCTCCTTTCTTTCTCTCATCATACCGGAATCTACAGACTATTGACAAATTTCTTCAAATAGGAGGATTGTATTCGGTTCTCTACGAGCAGTCAAGCTTTTTGGCAGGAAATTTTTACGCCGATCTTTTCCGTTTTTGCAGTTGTCGAGTCGACAAGACAGAGATCATGCGGGCCAAGGTTTCGGATGTTTATCAAGCCGTCACTTTCAGCGCTGTCCGCCAAGACTCTTGAGCGGAAGGGCAACCCGGCCAAGCGATGCCAAACCGCGGCAGCCGAACAGGGGAGAGAGAAACCTTAAAAGCTGCGAATAACAGCCGAGGCAAACACGAACGCCAAAGAGATAGAGGCAGGGGGCAGCAATCGTGAACAACTCCCTGAGCGGCTGGCTAATCCCGAAGACGTTGGAGAGGAGCGTCGCGAACATTTTCGAGTGATGCTAGTACAACTGCATGAACCGTCGGCAAAAACAACAGACGAAAAAGGCGGCGTGCCACGGCCAGGCGCCTTTTTCGCCTTTTTCGTCGTTATTTACAACAGGAACATGGCAACGATGGTCGTCACCAATAGCCCGATGGCGACGGGATACAGGTTGCGCCGCGCCAACTCGAACGGATCGACGCCGCAGATCGCCGCTGCCGGAATCAGCGCCCAAGGAATAATCGTTCCGCCGCCGACCCAGATGGCGGCAATTTGCCCGAGGGCGGTCAAAGTAGCGGCTCCGGCGCCCAGAGCAGTAGCGAAAAGCTGCGCGAGCGAACCGGCCAGCGTGATGCCGGAGAAGCCCGAGCCGTCCAGCCCGGTAATGACGCCGACAGCAGCGACAGTCAAGGCGGCTACTTCTTTGCTGATCGGGATCGTGTGGGCCAGCGCCACGCCCAAGTCGTTGACGATCCCTTGCGAGCCAGCCGGCAGCACCTCGCCGAACACTTTGACAAAGCCGCTGTCGCCCATGTAAAAAAAGGCGGCGATCGGAATGACGGGTCCGAACACTTTGAAGCCGAACTGAAAGCCGGAGATGAGATGGCTCGTCACTTGCTCCAGCCCTTTTTGCTTGTGGGCGAGCATCGTCGCGACAATCAGAATCAACAGAGCCGTTCCGCCGACGAGCGCCGTCGCATCGCCTCCGCGCAAGTCAAAAGCAAACATCGCCACGACATCAAGCGCAAACAGGACGGGAACGAGGGCAGCCAAAAAGCGGCGAGTCCCCGTAGGCAGAGGAACGCGCGCTGCGGCAAAGACGGAATCGCCCGCAGGCGTGTCGCTGCCGGACCCCGGGAGATTGCCCAGCTTCATGTCTTTTTTCAAGTACCAGAAGGCGATTACGGTCGTGACCAGCCCCATGACGACGACGAGCGGAACGCTGGCGGAAATGACGTCCTCTACAGGCAGGCCCGCCGCTTTGGCTGTCAAGGTCGGCGCTCCCTGAATGACAAAGTCGCCGGAGAGCGCAATTCCGTGTCCGAACAGGTTCATCGCAATCGCGACGCCCATGGCAGGCAAGCCCGCCCGCAAAGCGACAGGCAGCATGACCGCGCCGATCAGTGCAACCGCAGGCGACGGCCAGAAAAACCAGGAAATGACCATCATCACAATCCCGATCACCCAATAGGCCAATGTGGCGTTGTGAATCAGGTGCGTCATCGGCCGGATCATCGTCTCGTTGACGCCAGTATCTGTAAGCACATGACTCATCGCCACGATAATACAGATGACCAAAATCGTCGGCAACAGCTCGGTGATCGCGTAAATAAAGCTGCCAAAAATTCCGCCAATCGCCGTCGTCACCGATCCGGTCGCGACCAGTCCGAGCAGGGCAATCCCGACAATGCTAATCAGACTGGTGTCCCTGCGCATAACCATCATGAGAATGATGCCAATTACGAACAACACATACACGCCGTGCAACCATGCAAGTTCAATCCCCATACTGTACCTCCTCCCGCTTTTTCCTTTTGCCACACCATATGCGCGAGCAAATCTATGGGTGAACGTGCATGCGGCTGGCGAAACTGGCATTTTTGTCCACAATATGCCACTATTAAATGAGCAGGAGGCATGACAAAAAATCGGGGTCTTGATGACTTGGGTACGAGGCAAGAGAGGGGGAACGGCGCCCTTCGTTTATACGGGAGACAGGCGCCAAACGACGATGAATACGACTACACCAATCCAACGAAAAATGGACCAGGCGATCGAGCTGTTGGAGCGCCGCTTTTTGGAACGGAGCGAACTGATCCGGCTTTTGATGCTCGGGATGATGAGCGGAGAAAATGCGCTGTTGATCGGCCCGCCGGGGACGGCAAAATCGCAGCTCGCCCGCTCGGTGGCGCAACTGTTTGGCGCCGAGCATTGGTTTGAATATTTGCTGACCCGGTTTACGACGCCGGATGAGCTTTTCGGCCCCGTGTCGCTTCAACAGTTGAAGCTCGACAACTACGTGCGAAAAACAGCGGGCTATTTGCCACAGGCGCAATTTGCCTTCCTCGACGAAATTTTCAAGGCGAACAGCGCGATCTTGAATGCGCTGCTGTCCATTTTGAACGAACGCCTTTACTTTAACGGCAGAGAAAAAGAAGAGGTCCCGCTGCAGTTTTTGATTGCGGCGTCCAACGAACTTCCGGATGACGACGAGCAGTTGACCGCTTTATACGACCGCTTCCTGTTCCGCTATGAAGTCCACTACTTGCAACAGGCGGCCAGCTACGAGCGGATGTTCTCGCTGCCGACGAATCCGCTCCCGGTCGTCTTTTCCCTGTACGATATCAAGGACATTCAGGCGGCGGCGAAGCAAGTGACGATCCCGGAGGCATTGATTTACTTCCTCTACCGGATCAAGCAGGACATGGAGGAAAAGGAATACGTGCTGTCCGACCGCCGCTGGAGCAAAATCGCAGGCGTATGGCGGACGTCTGCCGCCCTGCATGGCCGCGAGCAGGTCACGATCTGGGACACGGTTTTTACCCCGCACATGCTCTGGGATGTGCCGGAAGACTTGAACGTCATGCGCGAGTTGTTCGAGCGCCAGTTTACGGAGATGCTCAAGGCAGAGCTGGAAAACGAACTGCCGCTCCAGCGCTTGCAGCAACTCGCTGATAAATGGAAGGAAAAGGAATCAGAGTTGCACGCTTTCCAATTCAAAAAAGAAGTCGGGGCCAAGCTGGGAAAAGAAGCGCTGGAGCGAAACGGGCAACTGCTGGAAGCTTGCCGCATGGAGCTGGAAGAGACGGCGCGCGATTTGCGCAACCGCCTGATGCAGTGGGAAAAGCGCGAGCATGACCTGGGCGCGTACGTGCTGGAGAAAAATCGGTTGATCCACAACGTCGAGAAGTACACGGTCAAATACGCGTACTTGCGGATCGAGGGCGAGCGGATTTTGCAGCAATTGCAAAAAACGTACCGGACCATATTTGACAAAGAGATCGCGGGGGCAGACTACGACTTTACGTTATAGGGGGGAGTGACGATGATAGTTCGTGTCAGCGGGGTCGAGCGCTATCTGTTCGAAACGTATCTCGCTTCTTCGCGCACGGCCCAGGAATGGGTGCAGGAGGCGCAGTCCCGGGCCGAGTGGTTCAATCACGAGCTGCTCGCCGACTTTTTTCTCGTTTTTTATGTGGAAAAGCCCGAGATCGACATGACCCAGGAAGCGACTCCGTTCCATCACTGGATGATTCGCACGCTCATGAAGCAATATTTTACGCGGATGATTCACCCCCGGACGGTCGGCAATGAGAGCGCGGCTTTCAAGACGGCGATCAAGGCGCTGTTGTGGCTCACGGAGACGTTCGCGGAGGAAGTGAAGCAGAGGCAAAAAGATCGCAGCCTTTCCCCGCTTCTCGCGGGCTTGCGGGAACAGCAAGGACAAGAAGGAACGAAAGAAGCGCAGCTCGCCGATTTGCTCACGGAAAAGCAAAAAGCAAAGCTGGAGCTGATCGGCTATACGCTGCAGCAAGGCAAGCGCGTAGTGGAGGACAAGCAGGAAGCCCTCGACACGAAGCCGCTCGTGCGCGCGGAAATCGTCGGGCTGCAAGCGAAAATCGAGCAGCTTCGCGAAGAGATGAGCGTGCAGTTTACGAAGCGGACGAAGCTCATGCAAAAGGTCAAAAAGCTCGAAGAAGAGCTGGCCCAGCGGGAAAAGCAGCTCGACCGACTGCAAAAACAGGAAAAAGAAGCGATAGACGCTTGGGAAAAAGAACTGGGGCAGTGGCTGGAGCAGTCGTTGAAGGGGACGTTGTCCGCCGAGGATGTAGACACGCTGTTTGTAGATGAGGTGTTTGCGGCGAGCCAGCGCTTTGCCAACCGCAGTTGGGGACACGACCTGGGCAAGCTGCGCAGGCAAAGCTTTGAGCAGTATGTGAAGTGGGTGGAAAAATTGAAGCGCCATCCCGATCTGGTGGCGTTTTTGGACGAAGTCGGCCGCCAGGTGCATCGCTTTCGCGTGCGGCGCAAGGAGATTCGCTCCCGCCATTTGCCGGAGGAATACTACGATTTGCGGCAGTCCGGCGATATTGCCCACATGCTGCCGGGCGAGGCCGTGCTGCTCGCCGATCCGGACTACGAACATTACTTCATGCTGAAATGGCTGGAGCAAAAGCTGATGACGTACGATACGTCCGGCTGGGTAGAGGAACCGCCAAAAGGCCCGGTCATTTGCATGCTCGACACTTCGCACTCCATGCGCGGGGCAAAGCTGCGGCTGGCGCAAATTTTCATCATGACGTTTGCGGCGCTGTCCATGCTCGAAAAGCGCGATTTCGTGCTGATCTTGTTCGGGGCAAAAGGAGAGCTAAGAGAGCAGCCTCTGTATCACAAGAAGCCGGACTGGGGGGCGTTTTACGGCCTGGCGCAAATGGCGTTTGGCGGCGGGACGCATTTTGATGCGCCGATGAAGCGGGCGATGGAGCTGGTCGAGACGGAAAAAACGTGGCAAGCTGCCGATCTGGTGATGGTGACCGACGGCGTGGGCGGAATCTCGCCATACGTGCAAGAAAAGCTGGTCGCGCTCGGGCAAAAGAAACAAGTCCGCCTGCACAGCCTGATCGTCGGCTCGGCCCGGCAGCATCTCGTGCAAACGTACGACCTGCTAGGCATCTCCCACCGCGTGCGCTTTGCGACAAGCTGGGAAACGGAAGGGGCGGAAAATACGGGGCTGTTGCTCGACGTATTTGACACCCCGCACCAGCCGCAAGCCGCCAAGCGGGCAAAGCTTGCCGTTCGTTGACAGTTTACACGGCTTCGTTCCCACCCGAAAAAGAATGGGGGCTATCCCGCATCCGTTTTCACGGCTGGGATAGCCCCTTTTTTGGTTCTCCTATGTTCCCCATTCAGGGCCATATTGGATGATGCTTGGCAGCGAGGCGGCAAAATCTGGGGAAAGCAGCGAGAAAATGGCGACAAGTCCGAACAGTACGTTGCATACAAGGAAGCCTTTGGTCAGGTTGCGCATGCTTACACCTCCATATTTAGATTCATCACCATAACCCGTGCTAGACATTGAAAAAACGTAGATGTTCCTCTATCGTGAAAGTTGTCCTGACCATCA